>CANRME010000061.1 GCA_947631655.1 uncultured Bacilli bacterium
TGACAACTAACATAGCAAGATATTCCATGCTTCCAAAACCCTTTCTAAAAAAGATATTTTGTATCATAGAAATCACCCCTCTAGTTGTAAACATCTTTTTGAATCAAAGTGTGAACAAACAGAGGTAAAAACACCACCATGGTATCTCTATATATAATTATAATATACTATCAGTTAACTTGTCTATATTAAATTGTTAACTTGTTGTAAAATACTTTTTATTTATTCATTGCCATCTTGAGCGGTGATGGTTATACGACATGCTTTATAACTATGATCACGTCCACCTAAATATTTAAAGGCAAAAATGCCCGCACCTTTACCAGAAGAAAAACTGTCTCCGCGAGAAAACCACGGTCCAGGTGGTGGAAAATAAGAAGCGTCATCATACCAAGCACCATTATCAATATTATCCAATAATATTAATGTTTCTCTAGTGGCATCTCCTAGATGACCTCTTTCATACGTAGTACCAATTTTACTATATTCATATGCCTCATAATATTTTTTTTGAGGTTGTTCTTCAAATTCAGAAACTCCAGGATTAAAGTTACCGTTTACATCGACTATATTTCCCATAACAATTTCTGCAGTTCCCCCATTCATATCATATACACCATAGATATTATCAGTTGTTGAGGCATGTACGCCATAAATATTCTTCCATTTATTAAGTTCTTCACAAACAGCTGGAGTAGAATTAAAATCAGCATCCTCACTATCATTTGGGCTTTTAGAGCATCCCGTTATCCAGTGAACATTGTTTATCCAAATTTCACATCCTCCACTTACACAAGTATCTTTATCAATGTACCTGCCATACTTTGAGCTTGATAAATATGCAACAGCACCCCAATCCATATTTTTCATCACATGAGTATCTATTTCACTAGAGTTTAAATTATACTTATCAGCATATTTTGTATCTATATCTCTTATTGCATAAAATTGAGTTGCCAAAGTAGTCCTTCTATATGGTATATACTCTGGCAAAACATATAAATCTGGTGCACTACCACCATCTACAACTCCAACTTCAAACTTTCCTACCCAGATGCCTGGTAATTCTGTATCACCAAAGGTGAATGCCGGATGAGTATACCAGTTACCATTTATATCGTTTTCACATGTTTCTTTTCCATTTGTTTCTATAGTACATGTTACATTTCCTGTACTTGTTATACCTTTTTCAAATTCGATATTTATCATTTGAGGATTAGACGTTTCACCAGCTACTGCATTAAATAATTGATATTTGTATCTTGGTATCCATACATACATTTGAAGTATATCTTCTTCGGTTATGGCTTGATTTATTCTTAATGTCCCATCTTCTTTATAAAATTTGTTTCTTATTTCTTCATTTGTGTTATCTATTAAGACGGCATTCCCCCATTTATGTTCATCATAGTTATACCATTCTTTTGTTATATCTGCTATCTTCATGGTATTATCTTCATTAAATGTTATTGGTATTAATCCTTGATATAATTTTGGACGATTTGCTCCTGAATTATCCTTATATGGTTCTTGGTATTCATATAATCTTACATCTGTTTCACTATCTACTTCTATTTTGAATTTTACTTTTTTGTTGGCATTATCATTTTGATTAGAATTATCTTTTTTAAAATTTAAAGTTAAGGTATAATTATCTATCCCTTTTTCTTTTATTTCATTTTCTATTACTATATATCCATCTTCATAGGGTAATACTTTTTCTGGTTGTTGTTCTCCATTTTTAGTTAAGGTATATTTTAAATCATTATAATCTTCAAATTCATTATTTTCTATATTTATCTTTATATTATATTTAGTATCTAAATTACCAGTATTTTCTACTTTAAATTGTTTAGTTAATGAATCTCCTGGTATAGCATTATTTAAAGTTACAATATTAGAATCAGTATAAGTTATTTTCATAGTACCTGCTGTTACTGTCATTTCTTCTGCTTTATCATTACCTATTATATTAGCAGTAAAATATGCATAAGATACTGATATAATACAAAGTATATTTATACTTACTACGGATATTAATAATATCAATGATTTTTTATCAAATAATTTCATACTATTTCCCTACTTTCTAAATATAGTATAACATAAATGTGGCTGGTAGCCTATATATTTTTTTATATTTTAATTACAAAATATATATAGGCTGGTGGTACATATGAAGAAAAAAGCTTATTATAACGGGGATGAATACTACTATACAATTATTAGAAAAAATGTAAAAAAATATCGCAAAGAGAATAAGCTAACTCAACAAGATTTAGCCGATATGACGGAAATGTCTCGAGAATATATTTGTGATATTGAAAATGAAAGTCGTAATAAACATTTAACTATTGCTGTATTAGGTAGAATTGCTGAGGCTTTAAATGTACCAATTGCTTACTTTTTTAAAGAATAAGAAAAGAGATTCTTTAGCGAGAATCTCTATTTTATTGTAACATTTTCTAAGGTTTCGGAAGAAGCTATTCTTTGATTACCAGTTCTTTCCCAACCTTCTAATTCGGTTTTAAGGCTCCAAGTATATTCATATTTGGCTTCTTCTATTACATGAGGAGATGGGTATACACAGTGGACATCTTTTTTAATACAGATTGTACCTTCTTTGATATAACCACTAGGGCATTCATAACCTCTTATAGCCCCTTGTTTTTTCTTAACACATTTATCATCTACTAAGGTAGCATTAGTATCTTCACAATAGTAATTGCCATCTACTTGAACTGTCTTAGTACATTTGGTATTTTCGCCGTCTTCAGTTTTAACGTATCCTTCGGGACAGCTATATTCATAAATATCTTCTTTTTCTACTTCAGTAGTTTTATAACATGTTGTTCCATCTAGAGTATAACCTTCAGGACAAGTATAAGTAGTTGTTCCTTCATTTTTAGTAGCATCATAGGTTTTAGTACAATGTGCTCCATCACTAGTTTTAGTATAACCTGCTGGACAATCATCATATTTTTCTGGAATATTCTCAATTTTGGCTGAATAAGAATCTTCTCTTTCACATGTATGATTATTACTATTATAATTGCCGCCTTGATCACATGTATATGTTGAGTTAGTTGTTGTACAGCTAGCAGTATATGATGAGGTACTATAACATGTACCGTTTACTGGGTTTGAACCATCGGCACAGCTTTGAGTTACATTTCCCCCAGAACAAGATATTTCACATTGACTACCTACTAATTTACCACTTGTACAATAATAGTAAGCATCTCTAGTTTCAGTATAATAAACGTAATCGCAAACTCCTGCTCTTGTACAAGCTGTACTTTCATTAACTAATCTTTTTCTTATAGTATCTTCAGTATATGTTGATAAGGTTTTAGAAGAAGAGTGTTCAATTTTTATTGGGTTACCCCAGTTGGTATATCCTACATCGGCTTTTCGATATTGACAAGTTCTTGGAGTAGTTGAGGTTTGAGCTGGACTTTGGGAAGTTTTAATACATTGATTACCAGACATAGAACCACCATTTGGACAACTACAGCTTGTTGAACCTTTATGTTGAGTAGCTCCATATATTGTTGTTTTTACACAAGTTGAACCTCTTAAAGTCCAACCATCATCACAAACTTTAATTGTTTCACCTGGTATTACATCTGCATCAAGAGTAATAATACATTTAGTACCACTTAAAGTTCCACCATTTTCACAAGTATAACTTGTTGAACCAGGAACAACAGTAGCATCAACATATTTAATACATGTATTATTATTTAAAGTATATCCTTCGGGACAGCTTTCTTTAGTTTCAACGTATTCTTTAATAGGATCGGCCGTAACTTCTACACTACCAGTAGTATTTATTTTAGCATCTTCTATTTCTTCAACATCTGGGAAGTATAATACTGTAGCATTTATTTGGTCACCAAAAGTTATTTTATAACATTTGTTACCTTTTCTTTCATAACCAGCTGGACAAGTATATTCTGTTTTACCAGCAGATATTAAACGACGATATTCAAATTCATAAATGTTTCCACCTTTATCGCCTTCGATTTCATTAGCATCTATAACAATATCAGAATCAGCATCAGTATTGGAATTATTATTTTCTTCTGGTTCATTACTATTTGTTTCATTGTCAATAATTTCACTATCAGAATCATCATTTTCATTAGGATTAATAGGTGTAGGTTCAGAAACACTAGTAGTTTCAATACTATCTAGAATATATTCTTCTTTAGAGTCACAACTTAAATTAACTTTTAAAGAATATTCAGTATCACTATTTTTAGTAACTTGGGCATAAGAATTTTTAGCATCACAAGCTTTATTTTCAGAATCAGTAAAAGGAACAATTAATTTACTTTCTTCCATTTTATCTAGGGTAATAACTTTAGAATCACCAATTTTTAATGGTAATTTATCGCCTTTAAAATAATCTTTAGCAGCAGCTTTCATATTATTTAAATTATTTGTAAATACTTCATTTTTATAAGCTTTATTATTAGTTTTAGGAATTATCCAAAATAAGATACCTATAATTAATACTACTAATAATAATTTAAAGATTATTCCTAACCAATTTATTTTATATGTTTTTTCTTCGTACATAACCATAACCTCCTTATTAATTTATCTATCTATTTCTTTTAAGAGATTCATCTCTTTGATATTTTTCTAAAATAGTATCATAAGTACTATAAATGTCATCTCTTATGCCCATAGCACATGAGAAGGATAAATCTCCATTTACATAAAATTCGTTATTTTTACCAGCGTTAACATAATATAATGTTTCAGCTTTATAAGTATCAAAAATAGCTTTTATAAGAACAAATAGAGAGTTTTGTTTAGAATCAGCATAGTTTATCATAGCTGTTCCAGTAGTGATTTTTTCTCCTAAGAAAGAATATAATAATTTATCATCACTAGAGTCATAATCGACTTTTAAAACACTTATTTTGCTATAATACTCTTTAATCATATTAGAAAGATCACTATTATTTATAAGTTTTTCAAATTGAGGATTAAGACCAGCTTTTTTACATTTAGAACCAATTTCTAAGCATAAATTATAAGCTTCCTCAGGATTCATAACTTCTATACCATTAAAGTAATTATATAACTTATCTATGTTTTCTTTAGTAACATTTTCAAATGTTATATTATACTCTTTTTCATAATTACTTAATAAATCATAATAATTATTAGTACTTGAAGTAATTTCTTCTTCACTTATTTTAGCTATAGTTTCAGTATTATAAGGAGCATAGAATTTTTGATAGTTTTCTTCATTTAATATTTCGCGGTCTTTTAATAAGTATTCGATACTTGAATTAGCTCCATCAGTAAAGTGATTTATATAAGTATGAATTTTACTAGCGGCGCCGGTATAGAAGGCATCTAATATACAATAAGCAGGAATATTATTTACATCATCAATTGATAAATTTTCACATATCGATTCTAAATTAGTAAAGAATACTTTTCCTTCTGTAATATTAGCACCAGCTGCTATGGCAGCGTCTTCTTCAGCTTTAGTATATAATCCTTCTTTAAAGTCACCATTGTAATTTTCTAGTTTAATACTTGCTGCTAATTCATCTAGTTTATCTATTCTTTCAACAATTTGTTCATCACAACCTTGTAATAGAGTAGCTAAATTACTTTTAAAATAATGATAATGACAGTTAGCAGCAATTTGATTACATAAAGTTATAACTTCATCAATAGTTAAATTAGAAGAAATACCTAATTCAGGATGTAGAGCATAATACATATTATAAATAGTATCTTTACCTTCTGGTAGAATAAAACTTATTTCTTCATAAGCACTAAATTCGTTATCACTATCATCCATTTTAGATTGATAGTTTAAAGCATTTTCTTTACTTTTAGCTTCTAAGTCTTCTAAGTGGTTATAGAATGAACCAACTACTTCATCTACTGATACTTGTGTAAGAGCTGGAGTAGCAGTAGGAGTAACTAAGTCTTCAGGATTTACTAAAGCATCATCCGGTACTTGTTCATCATCTGGTGCAGGTGTAGACACCGGGGTTGGATCTATAGTAACACTAGGTACTCTTTCATTTAACCATTTAATAACTTTTATACCACCAATTAACATAATGACAGCTCCAATGGTTAAACCAGCAATAATAGCACAACCTTTACGATGTTTTTTATCATCTTCTAGTTCTTCTTCTGCAACAACTCTAGTAGGTGTTTCTAATTCTTCCTCTGGTTCATCTTCTTGTGATTTTCTTTTGAAAATATTAATTAACTTATTTTTTATATCTTTACTTACTTTAGTATTTTTATCGGTCTTAGAAGAATTGATATTAGGTGTTTCTGTAGAAACAGAATCTTTTTCTATTGAACCTTTATCACTTTCAGCAATTTCTTCGCTAGTTTCTTTATTTTTATCAGCTAAAACTGCTTTAACTTTAGCAATAAAATTACTACCTATTTCAGAGAAATTAATATTTAATCTTGTTTCACTTGCTTCTGCTATAGGATCTTGACCACCTTTACCAACTTCCTCAACCGTTTCTCTAATTAATTCCGCAGTTTCAGAATCTAATTCTTCTTGTGGATTAAGAATTTTAGTATCATTTTCAGCATTAGTACTTAAAGCTTTAGGAATTGTTCCCTTAACACGTAAAGTACCTTTTTTTGGGACGCTATCAGGTGTTCCTGATAAAGCGTTTTCTATAGCATCAGTATTTTCCGTAAATTGTCTAATTCTATCAGTATTAATCTTTCTTCCTGTATTTTGCATTTCATTCATATTCATAAATAAAACCCCCTTATTTTGAAGAAATATATCACTCCTTCAAAGATATGGCGTTTATAATAGCACAAACGATTGCATTTGTCAAATAATTATGGTATTATTTTACTGCAAATTGGTATATTTGCGTGAATTGTTATGGGGCAGATTTGGTTTCGACAATTTAGTAAAGCTAAGAGGGCAAGTGGTAGCTAGTGCCTTAAATGCAAATTAAAATTAAATGACGAAGCTAATTATAGTTTCGCTCCTGCTTTTGCCTAGAATAGGTTAAGGGAGCACTTCTTTTCTATTTTTACTCATAGGATAGATTAGGGGTTCATAGATATGAGTTATACTTATAGTTTAGTCTAAGAGCTATAAGCGAACTTTTTTAGACTTAGTTAAATTAAAGGTAAGTTAAAGCCATGATTTAATGAAATTCAAATCTTAACTAAACTTGTAGAACTTTTAGTAGTTGCTATTTTGGACAGGAGTTCGATTCTCCTCTGCTCCACCAAATGAAAATTAAACAAACTCTGATTTTTGTAGTTCGAGTTTTAAAATATTTTAATTTATGTTAAAATATTTATAGATTTTAATTGATAGCGTGTCAATTTAGAAAACATACTTGCATATTGAAAAGTCAATTATGCTAAAAACTACGTATTGTAGGAGGAATTATTAATATGTCCAATAAAGAAATATTAGAAAATATTAAAAAATTATCAAAACAAGAAAAAAGAAACTTTTCTTATGATAATTTAGTTGAAATAATGAATAAGTTAGAAACTAATGAAATTATTGAATTAAGCAATATTATTGGCTATCCAGTATTTACAAGATTATGTATGGGAGCATTAAAACATAA
>CANRME010000062.1 GCA_947631655.1 uncultured Bacilli bacterium
TTCGTTTTTATCACCTATTTACTTCATCTTTAGTTACCACCTCTTCGGCACTCGGTATACTAAATCCATAAATATGATTATTTGCTTTAATAAGCCATTAGTATTGTATCAAAGATTATATGCTTTAGCAAGTAAAAAATACCTATTCTAGTACTAATTTAATACTATTATTTTTAATTAAGGTAAAATCTTTAGCTAAAGTGTTAAAAATAAAAGCTAAATAAGGTAGTAATTCTTTTTTACCATCTTTAGTTAATTTAAGGTATATTATTTTTTGTTCTTCTTGGTCTAAAATACCTAAACTACCTTTCATTAAGTAACTATACTCTATTACTTTAGTCATATTTTTTTCGTCTATACCATCAGAAATATTGAGATAAAATTCACTAATTAAGTGACTTACAATATCAAAACGCATTAATTTAAATACTTCTTTATTATTAAAACCATATAAATTACTAAATAAAAGCGGTTCTTGATAGTTGATACAAGGGACATTAAAATTATTATTAAGGAGTATTTCTTCGATAATCCGATTGTATCTTGCTAATTCATATTTTACTTTATTAAGATTAGTATTGCGTTCTAATAAAAATAAGCCATTAATTAAGCACGTACTTTCAATAGATTTGGCAATAGCATTATTGATACTTTCTCTTTTACTACTTTCTAGTTCTTTTAAGATATAAGTTTCTAAAATATCATTAATTCTTAAAAATAAGACGGTATTACTAGGGTTATCTTTTACAATTTCTAAAGCCTTAATAATATAAGCATTAATTTTACTTAATAAACCTTTGTTTTTAATTTCTTCATAAATTAAAGTTTCTTTATTTATACACTCTTTTAATTTTAGAATATCTTCAAAATTATTTTTAAGAATTATTTCATTATATAGTTCAAAAACGTCTTTAGCATGTTTAGCTAAAGTAATAGCATAATCTAAAACTTCTTCCATAAAACCCCCACTTTAATTATTTTACTATTTTTCTAATAAGAATAACTAAGATATAAGCTAATGCGGCATAAATAAATAAGACAATATAAGTAGTTACTAAATTAATTACTTTAAAGATATATAAAATAAAAGGAATAATACTAATAAACAAGATAATTAAACCTGGTAAAATATCTTTTTTATTTAAAACTTTATTAGAAGTATTTCTTTTATCATAAAAAGTATTTACATACAAATATAAATTCATGACAGAGAATAACATCATATCAACAAAAGAATCATTATATATAGAAAAATAGATAAATAATAAAATTAAAATAATAATATCAAAATGCATAATGGTACTAAAATTATCTTTAAACCATTTACCATCTAATTTTTGATTCTTGGTTTCTTTTAAAGCCATTTTTATTAATTTACCAAAAAAAAGCAACCAAGGAATAAATGTTAAATAAATTCCAATTTTGTTAAACATAAACTACCAAATCCTTTAAGAAAATTATAAACTAAATTTAGTTATTTGACAACTAATTTTCCGTTATAACGATTATAGTATTCGGAAACAAATTCTTTAAGTAAAGGATTCTTTTTATCTCCTCCAATAACATTAATGATAATATTATCAATATCATAATCATTTATAATACGAAAAATACGTTTTTTTAAAGTAGTTAAACTATCTAAGTCAATATGGTCGACTAAATTAACATATAAAGTTTCATTAGTATAAAATATATTCATATAATCACCTACAATTAAATATTAGCAGATTATGATTATCTAAAAAATAGATTCGACAATTAAAGACAAAAGTTCTTTTTTATTGTATAATTATTTTAGGTGGTATTAAGTATGAGAAAAGTTTTCGAAATATTTTTAAATAAATTTATTACTTTTATATGTAAGGTATGTAAAAAGAATGGTACTTCCCTACCGGGTAGTATTATTTATAATTATTTAGATAAAAACATTTTAGATAAGATTAATTATCCCAAGTATGTAATTGCAGTTACTGGCAGTTCCGGAAAAGGTAGTACATCTAATTACATATATCATATTCTTACAAACAATGGGTATACAGTTGCTTATAACTCTTATGGTAGTAATGGAATTAATGGAGCAGTAACTTTAATTCTTAATAATTCTAATTTAAAGGGTAATTTTAAAAAAGATGTTTTACTTTTAGAATGTGATGAAAGACATTTAAAATTAATATTTAAAAATAAGAAACCAACCCATATGGTTATCACGAATATTACCAGAGATCAACCGGTAAGAAATGTAAGTCCTTATAATATATTAGGAGAAATTAAAAAAGCGATTGGTGAAGATACTCATTTAATTATTAATGGCGATGATGCCATCGTTAGTGAACTTAAAATTAACTATAAAAATATTACGACTTTTGGACTTAGTAAAACTAAAGATAGCTATACTAAAAATAATCAATTATCTTTAGACCAAACTTACTGTCCTATATGTCACCAAAAACTCGAATTTAGTTATTACCATTATGGTCATTTAGGAAATTATAAATGTCCTAATAATGACTTTAAAAGAGACCCAATTGATTATGAAGCCACTGATATATCTTTAAATAAAAAAACTATGCAAGTTAAGAATAGTATAATTAATTTAAATAATAATGCTTTATATACTTGTTATAATGAACTAGCAGCCTATACGTTAACTAATTTAATAGGTTTAAAAGACGAAGAAATTATTCCTTATTTTAATGAAAAAGCACTACCTCCTAAAAGAGGGAAAAAACTAATGCTTAAAGACCGCGAAATAATTATGTTAGAAAGTAAAAATGAAAATAACATAAGCTACTATCAAAGTATGAAATATATTAAAGACCAAAAAGGAATTAAAACGGTTATTTTAGGTTTTGAAAATGTATCGAGAAGATATAAAGAAAATGATTTATCATGGTTATATGATACGGATTTTGAATTATTAAAAGATAAAAATATCGATAAAATATTTTGTATCGGAAGATTTAAATATGATGTTGCCACAAGATTAGAATACGCCGGAGTTGATATGCATAAAATTGTAATGGCTACCGATTTGCATAATTTATTAAATTTAGTAGAAAAGAAAAGTAAAGGAACTATTTATACTATGGTATGTTTCGATATGACGGAAGTAATTAAGAAGTTAATTAAAGGAGAAAATAGATGAAAACATTTAGAATAGCCCATCTTTATTATGATTTATTAAATATGTATGGGGAAAACGGCAATATTAGAGCTTTAGTGAAAAGACTCGAAGAACAAAAAGTAAAAGTTACGGTTGATTTTTTAAGTTTAGATAATGATATTGATTTTAATAATTATGATTTATTCTATTTTGGAAGTGGAACTAAAGAAAATATTAATTTAGCTATTAAGCATTTATCTAAGTATAAAGAGGATTTAATAAAAGCTATTGATGCTAATAAATATTTTATTATTACTGGTACGGGTTTAGAAGTAATTGCTGGTCTTAATATTTTAGATTTTAAAATGAAAGATATTGATTTTCAAATTATTGGAGAACAAGTATATACTACTAATTTAATAAATGAAAAAGTTATTGGTTTTCAAAATCGTAATACTGTTATTATTGAATGTAATGAAACTCCTTTATTTAGTGTTATTACTGGTACTGGTTATGAACCAAAAAACTATTTAGAGGGAATTAAAAAGAATAACTTTTATGGTACATACCTCTTGGGCCCCCTACTTATTCGTAATCCTTACTTTTTGCAATATATAGTAAAAGATATATTAGGTAAAGATTATAAAATATTAAAAGAAGATATATCTTTTAAAGCTTATCATGAATTTATTAAAAACTTTGTAGATGAAAAAGAAAAAGTTTAATCGTTTGTTGATTAAACTTTTTTAATTGGTATTTATAATATAAGGATTTTCATAGGTGCCATCGCCAGATATAATTCTGGTTTCGTGAGTTAAATATAATGAAGGATATATAGTATGGCCGTATCTAGTTCCATCACCACCAAAAACTCCATATAAGGTCTTTGCACCCCATATACCTGCAGTCCGAGATAGAAGCCATATACAGTTACTCCCACCTGTTGGATGTTGTGACATAAACCAATTAGTTAACTTACATTCAGATGATATTGAATTGTACTTAGATTGTAAACAAGAGTCTTTCGTGTCTCCACCGAAGGCATATGCTACATCACCTCCATATATTAATGCGATTTTCCCTTGCCAAATGGAAGTTTCATCTTCTGCTACACTATTTTCAAAAGTATATAGATCTTTTAATGAATTAGTAGCAGTATAATCAATACCCCCAAGATTCCATACTACATTTTCAATCATATTTAGAGTACTAGATGTAATTGATTTGTAATTTGAACTCTTACTTGGTGGATTGCCACCAGAATTTTTAATATTTTCTTCACTCATTATCCAACTTCCATTATCTTCTTCTCGTAAATATTCATTATTTAAATTTATTTGCAAGGTAGCAGTCATCCAATCGTTTGTACCTTTATTATTCCAAGGAATATTTCCAATTGGTGTATTTCTTATTATTTTTACCAAATTTTGTTGAGTAGTTGATCCATCTTCATTTACTTTCTTTGCCCCTTTAAATGAACCGATAATTTGCCATCTTTCACAACTATCAACACTAGGTTTATCATAATTATCACAGTTAAACCAGATATAATTTGCTGGTTCTGCTCCAATGTACCTAGCGTTATTATCTGGATCATCATCTGCTAGGTCTTTATTATACTGCATTTCTTCTTTTAGTAAGCATTCGGACATTGTCGTATCTTTACATATATCTGCTTTAAAGGGATTACTTGTAAATTTAACGTTACATTTATTAGGTTTACCTAATTCTAAATTTAATTTCCATGTATTATTATTAAAACTAGCAGTTATATCATCATTTTCACATTCTATATCTTCATATAAGTATCCTTCTTCTTTTTCTGGAAAATCATCTTGTTTTACTCCATCAACATAAACTGCTAATTGTAAGTCTTTACTATAGAATTTATCTACAGTAGTATATATAATTCTTTTATTATATCTTATTTGATATAAGGCATAACTACTTCCTATTGCTACTATTAATAGTAATAAACATACACCTATTATTATTTTATTTTTATTTCCTTTTTGAATTTTATTTAATTCTTTTTCTGGGTTAAAAGTTCTCATATTAAGACCTGCCTTTATTATTGTTTCATTTTTATTTTAACGTATAGCGTCCCAAATGTCAATAAATAATAAATGGTATCTTAAAATTATAATTAGGTGATAATTATGATTAGATATGAAGAATTAAGACAAGAAGCTAATTTACGTCAACAAGATATTGCTGATGTTTTAGGAGAAAAAAGAAACACTTATTCTAAATGGGAAAATTGTATTAATGATATGCCTCTTTTAGTTAGTAATAAACTTGTCAATTACTATCATACTAGTTATGATTATATTTTAGGATTAACTAATATTAAAGAAAATATTAATAAAGATTTAACTATTGATTTAAATTTAATTGGAAAAAGACTTAAGTTAATTCGGCAAGAAAATAATTTATCTCAAAGTGTTTTGAGTAAAAAATTAGGTTTCCCTCAAACTACTTATTCGCAATATGAAACAGGTAAAAGTATTCCTACCACTTTAAAACTACTTACTATGGCGCAATATTATAATATTTCTTTTGATTACTTAGTAGGGAGAAAAAATAAACAAGATATTACCAAATAAAAAAGTGTAGATTTTTTTCTACACTATTTTAATCCATTAAATGTTCTTCTAAGAATTCACTGGCATCATCGCTCATAAATTCTTTTTCAAGAATCATTTCAATATCGCTATATTGTTTAGCACCAGTTCCAGCAGGAATTAGTTTTCCAATGATAACGTTTTCTTTTAAACCACGTAGATGATCGATTTTACCTTTAATAGCAGCGTCGGTTAAGACTTTAGTTGTTTCTTGGAAGGATGCTGCTGATAAGAATGAATCAGTTTCAAGAGATGCTTTAGTAATACCTAACATAATTGGTAATCCTTTAGCAGGAACACCACCAGATAGTAATACTGCTTTATTAGCATCGGCAAATTCTCTTAAAGTAACAGCAAGACCTACTACTAAATTAGTATCTCCTGAATCTATTACTTTCATCTTATTAATCATTCGTCTTACAATGACTTCAATGTGTTTATCTGATACATCAACACCTTGTGATTTATACACGTGTTGGATTTCTTTAACAATATAATTTTGGGCAGTTATAGGGTCTGTAACCGCAAGTAATTCTTTTGGAGAAATAGCTCCAATAGTAAGTTTATCACCTGCTACAACGCTATCGCCAACTGCTACATTAAGTTTCATATTGTAGTTAGTAACGTGTTCTCTTGCTTCAACGTCATTTTCAATAACAATTTTATATTTACCATTACTTTCTTCAATAGTTTTAACAGTACCAGCAATTTCTGCAATAGTCGCTTTACCTTTAGGGTTACGAGCTTCAAACAACTCTTCAACTCTTGGAAGACCTTGAGTAATATCTTCACCACCGGCAATACCACCTGAGTGGAATGTTCTCATGGTAAGTTGGGTACCTGGCTCACCAATTGATTGCGCAGCCATAATACCTACAGCTTCACCAGTTTCTACTAAGTTACCAGTAGCAAGGTTGCGACCATAACATTTTTGACATACCCCATTTTCAGTATTACATGTTAGAACACTTCTAATTTCTACAGTTTTAATACCAGCTTTTAGAATCTTCGTTACTAAGTTTTCGGTAATTAATTCATTTTTATCAACGATAACTTCTTTAGTTTCAGGGTTAACAATCTTTTGAGCGGCATATCTGCCTAAGATTCTTTCATCTAGGGATTCGATAACTTGACCAGATTTTTCATCGATTAAGTCAGATACTTCGACACCTTTAATTGATCCACAATCTTCTTCTCTTACGATAATATCTTGAGCGACATCGACAAGTCTTCTTGTTAAGTAACCAGAGTCAGCAGTACGTAAAGCGGTATCTGCTGAACCTTTACGAGCCCCATGGGTAGATAAGAAGAATTCGTTAACGTCTAGTCCTTCCATAAATGATGAGGTAATTGGGATTTCAACGGCACTACCATCTGGTTTAGCCATTAAACCACGCATACCAGCAAGTTGTCTAAATTGAGCGATAGATCCACGAGCACCTGAATTCATCATCATGAATATTGGATTTTTATAATCGTTTTCACTAATAGCTTTTAATCTATTAGCAACTTCGTCAGTGGTACTATTCCAAATATCACAAACAGTTTTATAACGTTCTTCTTCAGTAATTAGACCACGTCTAAATTGTTTATTAACTTTATCAACTTTTTCATTACCTTCGGCAATTAATGCTTCTTTATCTTTAGATACTACTACATCACTAACACTTACTGTTAAACCAGCAATAGTAGAATATTTAAATCCTAA
>CANRME010000063.1 GCA_947631655.1 uncultured Bacilli bacterium
ATCATTCATCTTTATCACCTAAACATTTATATTTTAATTATATCAAAAATAAAAAGGTAAATCTACCTTTTATTATGTACATTATTATCCTTATTTATAAACGATAATAAATGCTATAGAAAATATATCCAATATAGTAAGTTAATTTAAGTAAGATTCTTGCAAAAATATTTGCTTTATTATAATGTTTTTCAAAATAATATTGACTACGTTTTTGTAATTTATATTTTTGTAATTTTTTAATACTCTTATCAATAGTTTTAGAGTGATTGTGAATAACCCTAATATTATTAGCTACTAAAGTATTTTTGTCTTCCCTTTTAGTTTTAACTGCTAAAATATTTTCTTCATAGTATAAAAATACTTTTTCATCAAAATAATTAATTTTTTCTAGATGAGCAGAACTTACCATGAAGAAGCAACCAGATACGGCATCAACAACGGAGTAAGGTTTATGATAATGAATTTCCGGATACTCAATCTTCTTATGAAAAGATTTATGAAAATATGGAATATTAAATAAAACTTCTTGGAAAGGTGTAGGTATCTTCCATCCTCTATTTAGAGAATCCCCTTCTTCAATAACCGGAGCAATTACGACATTTTGCGAGGTTATCGTGGTATTTAACTCTTTAATAACTTCTTCTCTTGGAATAACAATGTCAGTATTTGAAAATATAATATTAATTTTGTGATATTTATTAACTAAGTATTTAGCACCAATATTTAAACCCGCACTATACCCTTTATTTTCTTTAGCTTCTAAAATAGTTAATTTGGCAAAGCTAATTTTAGGTAAGTTTTTTAGTTTTTTTAGAGAATCATCACTAGATGCATTATCAACAATTACAATTTCTGTAAGAGATTTATAATTTCGAATATTATCTAAAAGTTTTTCCGTATTATTAAAATCATTATAATTTACAATAACCATTCCAATTTTCATAGTTGTTCCTCCTTACTTCTATTATTCATTATTACCCCTAAATTAAAACTTACACTTGGAGCAGTTAAAACGTGACCAGATAAAAAGGCGATGATGATAGCTAGTATGATATTAAATTTGGAAATATTTTTCTTTTTTATAGTTTTTAACCAAATAAACCAAGAAATTAGGAAAAGAATAAAACCTAAAATTCCCGAGCGATAGAATATATCATAGAAGTCCATTTCTATTACTTTATCTTCGGCGCCATTGTGCGTATAACCGATACCAAAGATTTTTTCCAAACTAGATGAATTATTGTATGTTTCTTTAGTATTTTCTAGGTAAGTTAAACGGTCAGAAAAAATAAACCGATTTAAAAATTTAAAACTAAAAACATCTTCAATACTATCTATTTCTAAATAATCTAAGTGAATCTCGATATTTTTAAACATGCTAGTTTTAGGAAGTACTAAAATTCCTAAAGCAAAGATTAAAATAATACTTGGTATTAATATTTTATAAGAAATTTTAAGCTCTTTATTTTTTAGTTTTCTGCCTAGATAATAACCAAAACTTAAGATTAAAGAAATAAGAGGTAGTTTACTTCCTAAAGATAAGAAAACTACGATAGTTAATAACGCTAGGATTATTTTATTTAAAATTTTTTCTTTTGAAAATAAATATCTTACAAGGTAGATACTACTAATCGATAATATCGCACTAATTTCATTTGCGGAATTAAACCAGCCAATCACGCCGACTTTACCTTGGGTATAAGCAGGGAAAGATAAATTTAAAATCAGCGGAATAAAAATTAATAACATATAGATACCACTTACATAAACATAATGTTTATAACTAAAATCAATATCTAAATTAGTAAGACAAACTAAGAGCAAAGGAAAATAAAAGATTTTAAAGATATTTTGTAACTCGGTGATAATTACATTACTTCCTTTTAAGCTAATAGTTAAAGCAATATAAGAAAGTAAATAGATAACTATAGCAAAAAAGTAAATTATATTTTGTTTTAATCTTTTTTTATAAGTAAATATAATATAAATACTTAATATTAACAAAGTTAATGTTCTTACAACCATTCCTATGGATAAATTTATTTTAAAGACATTTAAAGATAAAGAAGTTATTAAATCAATAAAAGGATTCAAATAAAGAAGTACTAATAATATGAAAGAGATTTTTTTATTCTGCTTCGTCATCTTTGTTCACCTAATTTAATTATAAATTATTTACGAAAAAAAAGAAAGTTTTTAATTATGTTTTTCTTTTTTTAAGACAAGTTTTAATGGTTTATCCTTATTAGCGTGATAATAATCTGTATCTAGGGCATCATAAAGTACTTCTTTTAGTGGCTTTTTATCATATTTCTTTTCGTCAATTTTAATATTTTCTTTTCTAACATTAATTAAGCGATGGCCATAATCAATTATAACAATTAATTCACAAATAATGATAGGAGTAGCTAAAACATTCGCAATATTACTTATTGGAACATTTACTAATTTAGCTAGTAAATTATTATTAATAAAATCGGTTATAAAGCTAAGACTAGGAACATTTACGCCAATGGCATGCAACATATCGTGAAGCCCTGGAATATCTAGAGATAGCATACCTAAAGAAACCCCAACGCTTAAAGGCCACATTTTAATTTTGCCAGTAAGACGTGATTTTAAAACACTATTATATTTATAATGTAAAACATTTATTAACCCAATAGTTGTTTCACAAAATAAAGGAATAGCAAAAATGGGGTTCGCAAAAGCCAAGATACCTAAACAAATTATGCCAAGTAATTTATCGGCCATGACATCGAGAAATGATCCTAACATTGTCTCAATATGAAATCCTCTTGCCATTTTGCCATCGATAAAATCGGTTATAGCTAATCCCGCCATAGTAAGAGATGTGACGATTGCTCCATAAGTAAGATAGATAGGAATTAAAAATATTGCTCCTAAACCTCTTAAAGCCGTAATAGTATTAAGTAATATTTTTAATTTTAACTTTTTAATTTTCTTAGGTTGTTCTGCCATATGATAATCACCTTTTTATTAACGATTTACTATTTTACCATTAAATGCATCAATATTCAAACCATTTAGATAAGAAGTTATATCCATTTCTTTTTTTCCAAAAGGTTTTATTCTATCAATAAAATATATGCCATCAACACATTCTATACCCATACTTTTTTTATTAGGAATTATAATTTTACCAGGAGTAGTATTTTCTTTTTTCTCAAAATGCCCTTTTACTATTTTATGTTCTTCACCATTAAAAGTAAAATTAGCATAAGGGTTGTCAAAAAGACCTCTTACTAAGTTATCAACTTCAGTCACGCTTTTATTAAAATCAATTCTTTCTTCTTCTCTTTTGATGGTATAAGCATATGTAGCTTCTTCTTCATCTTGGGGTTCCCTTGGATTAGTACCACTTATTATACTAGGTAAAGTATCCATTAAAAGTTTAGCACCCATTGGACTTAAAGTATCATGTAAACTTTTATAAGTTTCATCACTTTTTAGTTTATACTTTATGGTACTAATAATATCGCCGGTATCCATATGTTCATCCATGTACATAATGGTTACTCCACTTTCTTTTTCTCCATCAATAATCGCATGTTGTAAAGGAGCTCCACCTCGAAGGCGGGGAAGAAGTGAAGCGTGAACATTAATACAACCTAATTTAGGAGAGTCTAAAATTTCTTTGGGAATAATTTGTCCATAAGCACAAGTAATAATTAAATCAGGTTTTAGCTCAATGATTTTTTGATAATCTTCTCTAATTTTTTTAGGTTGAAAAACTTCGATATTATTTTTTAAAGCTACTTCTTTAATCGGACTGGGAGATAAAACTCTTTTTCTTCCGACTTCTTTATCGGGTTGGGTTACAACTAAAGAAATTTCATAGTTGTTAATTAAGTTTTCTAAAACGGGGACCGCAAATTCAGGAGTACCCATAAATACTATTTTCATAAAATTTTCCTTTCTATATATGTAATGGAGAGTTATCGATTTCTAAATAGACATCTTTGTTACCAACATATTTTTTATCTAATTCTTTTAAAGTATTAGCAAGTTTATTATCAAATTGATATTTTAAAATAATTTGGAAACGATAAGTGTTGTTAAATTTAAACATCGAAGCAGTAGTAGGACCTAAAATAATCGTTTTTTCTTCTAAATTAGCTTGTAAGAAGTTTTTAACTTTCAATGACTCACTACTCGCTTTATCATAATCATTACTAATTATTTTAATACTTACTAAATAATAATATGGCGGATAAGAAAGTTTTTTTCTTATTTGCATCTCATAGTTATAGAATTTATTATAATCTTGTTTACTTACACATTCAAGGGTAAAATTGTCGGGATTAAAGGTTTGAATTATTACTTCCCCAGGGGTTTCACTTCTTCCAGAACGACCAGCAGCTTGAGTAAGAAGAGAAAAAGTTCTTTCACTACTTCTAAAGTCAGGAATATTTAAACTTGTATCAGCGCTTATTACACCAACTAAAGTAACGTTTGGAAAATCAAGACCTTTACTAATCATTTGGGTTCCAAGTAAGATGTCATACTTGCCATCTTTAAAGTCATTAATAATCCGTTCATGGCTGCCTTTTAGAGAAGTAGTATCGGTATCCATCCTTACAATGCGCGCAATTGGAAACATTGTTTTTAATTCGGTTTCTAATTTTTCAGTCCCTAATCCTAAGAAATTTAAAGATTTTTCGTGACAAGACGGACATTCATCATTTTTAAAAACGGTATACCCACAATAATGGCAACGTAAATTATTGGTTGATTTGTGATAAGTTAAAGATATATCACAATTTGGGCATTTATAAGTATACCCACAATTTTGACAAGTAATAACAGTCGAAAAACCTCTCCTATTAAGCAGTAAAATTATTTGTTCATTTTTACTCAAGCGGTCATATATTTTAGTTTTTAATAAAGAACTAATATAGGGATTACGTTTCCGCATTTCAATCGCCATATCGACTAAAGTAACTTTGGGTAAGATAGAAGAACCTACTCTTTTATCTAAAGTTACTAATTTATAGACACCTTTTTTCGCTCTAGCCATTGTTTCTAAAGAAGGGGTCGCACTTCCTAAAAGAAGTGGACAATTATTATATTTGGAGCGGAAAGATGCCATATCTAAGGCATGATAACGAGGAGTAGTTTCTTGTTTAAAGTTTTCGGAGTGTTCTTCATCAATAATAATAATTCCTAAATTTTTAAGAGGAGTAAAAACTGCACTCCGGGTTCCAATAACAATTTTTACTTCGCCTTTTAAAATTCGTTCAAATTCGTCTTGTTTTTCACCCATTGATAACGAACTATGAAAGATGGCTACATCACTACCAAAGACTTCATAAAAACGTTTAACGATTTGGGTAGTTAAAGTAATTTCGGGGACGAGTAACATGGCGGTTTTACCATTTTTAATAACTTCTTGCATTAAAGTCATATAAATTTCCGTTTTCCCTGAACCTGTAACCCCATGTAAAAGAATAGTTTTAGGAGTATTTAAGTATTTTTTAATTTCATTATAAGCTTCGCTTTGATATTCTGTTAAAGTATGAGTTCCATGCGTTTCACCGGTATAGTTAAGACGATATTTTTTTTCTTTTTCTTCTTTTATTAGACCTTTGGCAAGTAAAGTTTTAACACTACTGCCTAACTCATTCTTTTTTAGTTTTTCGGTTTGTAATAAAGACTCTAATATCTCATTTTGTTTCGGACTCCGTTTATTATTTAAAATATATTCTTTAACTTTATCATCACTTGTGTTTAAAGTAACATAAGTATCAAATTTTTCTAAGTTATATTTTTTATCTTTGACTTTTAAGTTACTTGGAAGCATTGTTTGAAAAGCCCAGATTTTAGAGCATAAAGTTTTCGTACTTAAATAATCAGCTAAAGCTAAAAGTTCATCATTTAAAACTAAAAACTTATCAACAATTTTATTTACTTCTTTTAATTCGTATTTAATATCTGTTGGTTTGGGTTTAATATCTAAAACAAAACCATTAACAAGTTTTCTTCCAAAAGGAACTTTGACTTTCATTCCCTTTTTTAGTTCTGGTCCTAAGATAGGAGGAATTAAATAAGAAAAAGTTTTATCAATATTTTTGGTGTTATATTCAATTAATACTTCCGCAATCATTTATAATTCCTCCTTTATTTAAAAAAGCAACATTTTGTTGCTTTAACGAGCTTCTTCAGATGCTCTGGTTTCTCTTACAACGGTGATTTTAATTGTGCCTGGATATTGCATTTCATTTTCAATACGTTCTTTTATTTCACGAGCAATTTTATAACTAGTTAGGTCATCCACTTCATCGGGTTTTACGATAACTCTAATTTCGCGACCAGCTTGCATAGCATATGACTTATCAACACCTTCGAAGGAAGATGCGATTCCTTCTAATTGTTCTAGACGTTTAACATAGTTTTCTAATGAATCATTACGTGCACCTGGACGAGCAGCTGATAATGTATCAGCAACTTGAACTAAAACAGCAATAACACTTTTAGCATCAACGTCCCCATGGTGAGAAGCGATTGAGTTTATAACAACTTCATCTTCATGATATTTTTTAGCAATAGATTCACCAATTTCAACGTGAGATCCTTCTACTTCATTATCGATAGCTTTACCAATATCGTGTAGTAAGCCAGCACGTTTAGCAAGCGTTTCATTTTCACCTAATTCGGCTGCTAAAAGGCCACATAAATGCCCAACTTCTTTAGAATGTTGCAAAGCATTTTGACCATAACTGGTTCTAAAGTGAAGTTTACCTACTAAAGCAACTAGTTCTGGTTCCATTTTATCAATACCTAATTCAAATAAAGTTTCATTACCTAATTCAGTAATTTTAGTTTGCATATCAGCAGAAACTTTATCATAAACTTCTTCAATTCTACCAGGATGAATACGTCCATCTTTAATTAAAGTTTCAATAGTAATCTTAGCAATTTCTCTTCTGTAAGGGTCGAATGAAGAAATAACAATAGCTTCCGGAGTATCATCAATAATTAAATCTACTCCTGTTACTGCTTCTAAGGTTCTAATATTTCTTCCTTCTCGACCAATTAATCTTCCTTTCATTTCATCACTTGGAAGTGTAATTGTACTAACCGTTTGCTCACTTGCTACATCGTTAGCATAACGTTGCATGGCGGAAACGATTAAACTTTTTGCTTTTTCATGAGCTGTTAATTTCGCATTACTTTCTTGTTCTTTAATGTATTCAGTAAG
>CANRME010000064.1 GCA_947631655.1 uncultured Bacilli bacterium
ATAGCATCTGCTACTTCACTATCTTCGCCGATTTCTTTTTCTTCACCGGTATCGACACCATAATATTTACCTAAAGCTTTTAAGCTATGTCTTTTTTGGTCACGGTTTATTACTCTAGATAGCATTAAGGTATCAATTATCGGATTAGTTAGGAGGCCTAAATTATAACGATAATAAGCCATATCTAACATATTTTTATCGAATCTCGCATTATGAGCAACTAATGGAAGACTACCAATCCACTCTTTAAATTTTTTAATTACTTCTTCTTCGTTAGGGGCATCTTTGACATCTTCATCAGAAATATCGGTAACTTTCGTAATAGCTTCATCGATATGATGTCCTGGATTAATTAATTCATCGAAACGATCAATTACTTCACCATTATGGATTTTAACGGCTCCAATTTCAATCATAGAATCCCCTAATCCCGGATTAAAGCCCGTGGTTTCAGTATCGAAAATAACAAAAGTATTGTCTTCTATTTTTTGATTATTAGCATTAAAACAAACATTAAGGTAAGATTCACACATATCAAGTTCGACGCCATAACCGGCTTTAAAATATGGCGGATTTTTTAACTCTTCTTCAGTTTCGGTAATATATTTTGTGATTTCCTTAACTGCTTCTACGTTACCTTGTTCTTCATTTTCTTTAAGAGAAGTTTTTAACTCATTTATTTTTGCTTCTAATTTCTTTTTAATATCTTTATTATAGCTAGTTACCGTATTAAAAACATGAGGGAAAGATTGGCATGAATCTTTATCAGTAATAACAACTCCGGAATGGCCAAAATTCATTGCCATTTTTACTAAGGCTACTTCATCACAAACGCCATCCATCTGACTCATCATGGTATGCGCGTGTAACTCAACCCGTTTTTCACTAGCATTATCTTCTCTTTTTATTTCTTCATTTTCGATGCTTTCATAACTGCGAAGATTAAAAACTAAATCTTTTGAATAACTATCATATCTTACTTGGCCAACAAAAGCATACCAATTTCCTTCTTTTAATTCTTTAGATTTTTCTTCAAAATCTTTTTCATCTTTGGCAAAATATTTAGCCACAATACTAGAAGTTTTATCACTAATTTTTAAAGTAATTAGATACAAAGTTCTTCCATCTTTAGTTTTTAATTCATTAAATTCACTCCCAAAAATATAAGCTTCTAAATGAACATTATTTTCTTCTTTTACTAAACTTTTAATAGTTACTAAACCTTTTCTTGAATAACCTACTTTCTTACGAGGTTGATAAGATGAACTGCTACTTGAAGTATCTTCTGGGATTACGACTTCTATAGGACGATTTTTTTCTTCCGTAATTTCTTTAATAACTGAATCCGTCATTTCTGAGTCGATATTTATATTCAAAGCATAATCGTTAAAACCATAAGTACTTAATTCTTGTAAAAAATCTTCTTTTAATTCATTTAAAATATCTTCTTCAGTTTTACTAGCAATGGATACATCAATAGTTTGATCAAGAATTTTAACATTTTCTTTATTTATAGTTACTAAAGAAGGATGCGTGTTTTTTGCTTCTTCAAGAATATTTAAAAAAACAGCTAAAACATCTTCGGGACGGATGGTATCATAAATGAAGTTAATGACAACATCATTTTCATGTTTTATTCCTTTTTTAGAACAAGCAAGCAATTTTTTTACTTCTTCTAAATTACATGGTAAATCATTACTTAAAGATACATAAAATTTTTCTTCTTCTTTATTTAAGATAACTTTACTAATATGGGAGTTTGTAAAAGTATCATCAACTATTTCATAATTTATACTTTTTAAAAAATTTTTTACTTCTTTATCCATTTCTATAACCTTTCTAAGTGTACAACATTTATTTGATATTTATCAAATCTTTTTTCGACACGACCTTTTATCATAACTAAGTCATCGTTATTAAGTCCTACTAATAGTTTACTATATTTAGGGAAAATTACAAAGTCGATTATGCCCTTTTCATCACTTCCGGTAATAAAAGCCATTTCTTCTTGTTTTTTGGTTGTAATTTTTCTTATTTTAGAAATAACGACAATAGTTTTAACAAATTTATCAAAATAATTTTTAATATTTATCGATTTTACAATATCTGTTTGATATTTACTTGCTGGATGGTTGGTTAAATATACTCCTAAGACTTCTACTTCGTGTTTTATTAAAACAGATAAAGCATACTCGCTTACTTCTTCAATCATCGGTTCCATAACCAAGCTCTCATCTAAATTGTGACAAATTTCAGCATAGTTTATAGCAATATCTAAATTTTTAATAATGGTAGCAATATTTAAATCAAAACCTTTAAAAGCCCCGGCATAAGCTAAAGCGGTGATGGTTTTTTTATTGATATTTTTAGAGTAACATCGTGCGGTAAAATTAAAGAAATCTTTAAATTCACCTTTATTTCTTTCTTCTATTATATATTTTGCTCCTAAAGTACCTACACCTTTAATAGAGGACAAAGGCATTCTAACGCCAGTTTTTTCAATATTAAAATACTCTTTACTTAAATTAATATCGGGACGTAAGATATTTAAGTTTCTTATCTTTAACATATTTATATATTCGTTAGTTTTAGCATCACTACCGATACTCATATTAAGCAAATTAGTAATAAAGTACTCTGGATAATACGTTTTTAAATAAGCCATTTGGTAACCGATAATCGCATAACATACAGAGTGCGCTTTATTGAAGCCGTAATTTGCAAATTTTAAGATTAAGTCATATATTTCTGTAGCAATATTAGCATCTATTCCTTTATTTTGTGCACGTTTGATAAAGTTATCTTTTTCACCTAGAATTATTTCTTTTTTCTTTTTACTCATTGCCCGTCTTATATTATCGGCTTCGGCATAAGTATAACCAGCTAAGGAAACTAAAATCTGCATTATTTGTTCTTGGTAGACAATAATGCCATAAGTTTCTTTTAAGATAGGTTCTAAGCTAGGATGGAGATAAGTAATTTTTTCTTTCCCTTCTTTTCGTCTGATAAAGGAATCAATATTTTGCATAGGTCCCGGACGAAACAAAGCTACCGCCGCATATAAATCAAAGATACTTTTAGGTTGTAATTTTTTCGCAAAATTAATCATGCCATTACTTTCAAATTGGAATACTCCTAAAGTATCTCCCCTGCTAAACAATTCAAAAACTTTAGAATCATTATAATTAATATTTTTTAAATCTAGGGAAAGCCCTTTATTCATCTTTATTAAATCTAAGACATTATGAATAACTGTTAAATGCGAAATGGCTAAGAAATCCATTTTTAAAAGGCCTAAATCTTCTAGATAATTCATAGTAACACCGGTTGCTAAAGTGTCAGCGCCCATATAAACGGGAATTATTTCATCTAAAGTTTTAGAAGATATTACTACACCTGCTGCATGAGTAGAGATATGTCTTTTTAATCCCTCTAATTTCATACCTATTTTATAAACTTTATTTAAGTTGTTTGATTTGACATATTCTAGAATTTGCGGATTCTTTAAATTATCAGCTAGAGATGCCATTCTATCTAATTTTTTGGTTAAATAATCAATTTTTTCACTATCTATTTCTAATACTTTACCAACATCTCTTATGACTTGACGTGATCCTAAAGTTCCATAAGTCATAATTAAACTTACTTTATCATGACCATATTTTTCTTTAACATAATTAATTACTTCATCTCTTCTCGTATCTTCAAAATCGGTATCAATATCGGGCATGGTAATCCGGTCGGGGTTTAAAAAGCGTTCAAATAACAAATTATATTTTAAAGGATCAATTTCCGTGATACCCAAACAATAACTTACTAAAGAACCGGCGGCACTACCTCTTCCAGGTCCCACTAAAATATTATTTTGTTTGGCAAATTTAATATAATCATAAACAATTAAAAAGTAAGAAACAAATCCCATATTTTTAATAACACTTAATTCATATATTAATCTCTCACTATAATTTTTAGGAACATTACCATCCAGTCTTTTTAATAAACCTTTTTTACATAAAGCTCCTAAATAAGCAAATTCATCTTTAATACTTTCATCATATTTTGGAATATATCTTTCTTGTTTAGGAAGTTCTAAGTTAAAATTGGAAGCAAAATCTAAAGTACTTTTAATATCTTCTTCATTAGTAGTTTCTTTATAATAATCATCTTCCCCATATTTATTTTGATAGTTACTTATAGAAGTACCTTGTTTTATCATTTCTAAATAATCTAAGTATATAACATCATTACTATCTAATGCCCTAATGGTATTACCATAAACTAAATTTTTAGTTATAATCATAGCATTTTGTTTTTCATAATTATTTTTATATACTAAATAAACTTGATATAAATCCTTTAAATTATTATATAAATCATATGATTCATAAGGAAGAACAGCAATAATATTATTTTTATATAATTCTAAATCAACTAAATTATATTCTCTTTCTTGTTTTAAAGTATTAATTTTTAATAAGTTTTTAAAACCAGTATAATCTTTAGCATATAAATATATTTTTTCTTTATTTATTTCGATTTCTAATCCGATAATAGGATTAATGTTATTTTTCTTACATAAAGTATAAAATTCAATAGCAGAGAATAAATTATCATCTACGATACCACAATTAGTGATATTATGTTCTTTTAGAAAAAAAATTAAATTAGGTATTCTTATCATACTATTAAGAAGTGAATGCTCCGTTTTAATAGCTATAGGAATAAACATAATATCACCACCCTATATCAAAATTATATCACAACTCAAGAAAAAAGAAATTAACTTTCTTTGTTAATTTCTAAAATATTAAGCCGCGGATAAAATAGAGCGAAAAGATAAACCCGAAATACCAGCACCATTACCATAAGAAAAAGCTACTATACCAGAGTATCTGCTACCAGTATATCGCTCACGTCGGAAAAATGGTTGAACCCCTACATTACCAATCAATGGGAAGTATGAATTATCGCTATTCCATCCACCGGTACCACTACCATAAGTCGCTAAAGTTTCTCGGGTAGCATCACCCAAATGCCCTCTTTCGTGGGTTAAAAACGAATCACTAAATCCATATAAATCGTAATATTTTTGATTTGGCATATTTTCCACACTTAATCCACTATAATCTGTATTATAATATGGAACCCCACTATTTTTTTCTGTTATTAAACCCATCATGTATTCAGATGCTCCACCATTCATATCATATATGCCATACATATTTCCCGTGGTACTTGCTTTTACTCCTCCAGTGTTCCATTGTTTATCGGCTTCACATTTTGCTGGGGTATCTTCTTCTGTATTCCATTGTACTTCAGCACTTACACTTCCTCCTACACATCCGGTATATGTTCCACCCCATTGGGTCATATCTATACCTTGAGCCGCGTTGTTTATCCATATTTCACAATTTTCTTTATTCATTCCTTCTATTGTGCAACCTTCTCCATTATAAGTATATATTCCATATATACTTTGGGTTAAATAGGCAACAGCTCCCCATTCACTATTTTTCATAATTCTGGTATCTACTTCACCATGTTTTAAATTATATTTATTTCCTTCTTTATTTAATGCTTGTTCTGTAAAAAATGCTGTTGATATACTTTTGTTTACCATACTTGTTTTATTAGGCAATATTATTATTTCCCCTATATCATTTTCATTTCTACCAATTGCATCTTCGGCATCACTTGGTTCAAATTTTCCGACCCAAAATCCTTCTAACTCTGTTTCTCCAAAGGTAAATGCAGGATGAGTATACCATTCTTGATTTTGAACTTCAGATTTTGTTTCTTTATTTAAACAATTTTCGGTTATGATTCCATTCCCTTCATTAATATATGTACACTCTATATCTCCTGTATTTGAAATGCCACTTTCAAACTTAATATTTATTATTTGTTTTGGTGCACTACTCTTAGGAATTACATTCCATAGTTGATATTTATATCTTGGTATCCAGACATACATTTGAAGTATATCACTTTCTTCTATTTTTGCATTAATTCTTAACTTCCCATTCTCATCATAAAATGTGTCTTTTTTCTTTTCATAATCTATTAAGACCGCATTTCCCCATTTATGTTCATTATAGTTATACCATTCTTTCTCTACATCTGCTATGTATATATTTCCTTGATCAAAATATATTGGTATTAATCCTTGATATAATTCTGGAGTATTTGCTCCACTTTTATCTCGATAGTTTTTAGTAAAGTATATATTACATTTATCTTCTTTATTTGTTGTTAATGTTAATTCCCATTTCTCATAATCAAATTCCCATGTACTATTATTATCACATACTACTTTATCAAAATAATATTTACTTTTATCGGGAAATGCATCTTGTTTACTATCATCTACATATATAGCTAAATTTTTATTACTAAAATTATCTACTTGAGTATAAATAACTCTTTTGTCATATTTTATTTGATATAAAGCATAACTACTTCCTATGGCAACAACTAATAATAAAGATATTACACCTATTATTATTTTATTTTTATTTCCTTTTTGAATTTTCTTTAATTCTTTTTCTGGGTTAAACATTCTCATATACACATTCCTACCTTATGTGTATATCTTATCATATTACACCCCCCCCCCCGTCAAGGCAAAACAAAAAAAGAAATGCTTTTGCTATGCTAAACTTAAAGTGGACAGTAATGGAGGGTTTGTAGTCATTTATTTATTTTATTTACACATTTATGTTATATTTATTTTAGAAAGGTTGTGTTTTTATGAATTCTGTTTATTCTACTTCTCTTAAGAAAAAATTATGTGAAGATATTTGTTTTAATCATGCTTCTACTATTAATACTGCTCGTTTATATAATATTCCTCTTAAAACTTTAGAAAAATGGATTACTGCTTTTAATAAAGATGTCCATTGTTTTGATTCTAGTGATGAACCATCATCTTTTGATTTTAAATTTATTAAGGATATTTCTTCTGATGATGATTATAGTAATTTATCTAATGATGATCTTAAAAAATTATTAATGAAAAAGGATATTGAAATTGCTCGCTTAAAAAAAGGGTATCTAGTGAAAGAAGGTGGTACGGGAGAAAAGGTCTTCATTACTTTCTCCAAAAAGAATTCGAAGTAATTTTTGAATTATCTAATAAATATTCTATTCTTTCTCTTTGTAAGGAAATGAATATCAATCGTTCTTCTT
>CANRME010000065.1 GCA_947631655.1 uncultured Bacilli bacterium
CTTAAATAGTGAAGATAGTTATGTAACTTATCATATTCATATTGTTAAAGAAGAGGAAACTTTAGAAAGTATTGCAACTATGGAACATGTTAGTAAAGAAGTAATAAGTGATTGTAATGATACAAATAATTTAGTTCCGGGGATAAAATTAATTATTCCATCTTCTAGTGATGAATAGTATTGATGTAATTAAAAATATTTATAAACCATATCGACTTACCAAAAAGGGGAAAACGACGATAATTCATTCTACAACGGGAGATTATGTCATCAAAGAAAAAGGAAAAGATATGAAAAAATTATATGATTATTTAAAAAGTAGACATATCGATACATTTCCTGAGTTAATTGATGATACACGAAGCGATATAAATTTATTTACTTATGTAGAAGAAGCTAGTATGCCGAAAGAAGAAAAATTATATGATATGGCGAAAGTGGTAGGGAATCTACATAGTAAAACGTATTATTATAAAGAAGTAAGTGAAGATACTTATAAAAGTATTTATGATAATATTAAAAATAATATTATTTATTTAGATGATAGTTATGAGGCATATTATAATAAGTTTTTAGGAGAAGTTTATCCGTCTCCGGCACATTACTTATTTTTAAGACATTTTAATACTTTAAAGAGTACATTAAATAAAATAAGAGAAGACTTAGATAACTATTATGATTTAGTAAAAACAAAAAAAGAACAAAGAGTATCTTTAATTCATAATAATTTATCTTTAGAACATTATTTAAAAGGGGATAAAGATTACTTAATTAGTTGGGATAAGTCTTGTTTTGATACACCGGTATTGGATTTATATAATTTGTATAAAAAAGAATTTATGACACATAATTTTACGGCTTTTTTTAAAAAATATTATGAAGTATTTCCGTTAAATGAGGAAGAAGAAAAACTTTTATATATTTTAATAAGTATACCTCCGGAATTAAAATTTAATAGTAGTGCTTATTTGGAAACGGAAGAAGTAAGAGGGGCCTTAGATTACGTTTATAAAACTAAAGAAATGATAAATGAGTTAACTAAGAAAAGTTAACTTTTTAATATGGCCATATGGCACGATATAAAAGAAAAAATAATAAAAATACTTCAATTAATAAAATAAAAATATTAAAACGAAATGGTAATATTAAAGTAATTAAAGTTTGATAAAATATTAAAATACCTAAAGCAAAAATAGCAATAAAGGTAAAAACGCCAGGTCCACATCTTCTTCTTTTCATAGTATTCACCTAGTACATTATATGAAATGTTATTTTTATGGTGAAGAGTAAAAAATAGATAAAAAGTTCTTTAACTTTAACATATTTGGAATCTATGATATAATACTTTTAAGAATAGAAGGTGAAGTTAAGTGATACAAAGTAATTTAACTAAAGAAATTATTAAAAGTGTAGTTTTAGTATCAGTATTAATAATTGTAGTAGCTTACTTAACTTACCTTATTTTAAGTAATATAATGGGAGAAAAAACAACTTCTTTTTATACTAAAGGGGATTTAATAATTGAAATTCAAGAAACTTTAAGAAAAGAGATTAGTACTACTTTAGATAATGATTATCGTAAGATTTTAGTGACTAATAATGGTAAAGATACAAAGACTTATCAAATAGTAATGAGTTCAAATAGTAATTTAGATGATACTTTAGTTGTCGTTGATAATAGAGTAAAAAATATAGAATTTTTAAATAAAAAAGGAAATGATTATATTATTGCAGAATTTGATTTAGAGAGTAGAGTTACTAATCAAACAATGGTTAACATTTATTTAGATAAAGGTCGTAATAGGAATGTAGAAGTCAAATTTAAAGTAATAGAAAAGGAAGTATAATTATGAATAAGAAAGGCTTTGTTTTTGTTGAAACGATTATCGTTATTGCTCTTATAATGACGGTACTTTTAATGCTTTATGGGTCTTTTATATCTATTTTAAACCAAGAAAGAAGAAGTACGACTTTTGATGATGTTAGTTATATTTATCGGACTTTTTATATTGAAGATTTCTTAGTTTCTCTAAATTTAGAAAAGTATATAACTGATCACTTAGAAACTCCAAATAGTGCAGGGAAGATGCCTTTATTAGCTGTATTTACTTGCCATGATGATTCTTTATATAATTTAAGAGATGAAAATGGTTTAACTAATCAAGAAGAAGTTAATAAAAAAGATTATTGTGAATCTATAATCGATGGAGGAAGATTAGAAGTTGAAAATATTTATATTACAAGATATGATGTTAAAGATTTAACGGAATGTATGAATACAGATAATAGTGTTGTATGTGCTTCAAATGAAGAATTAAGAAATTTATCACCTGGAGCCATTGGGTATTTTAGAACTTTAAGTGGTGATGAAGAAGATGCTTATCGGCTTATTATTGAATATAAAACCCAAATTGATAGAAAAGAACATTATTTATATAGTAATGTTAAGATAGCAAGGAGAATTGTAGAAGATGAATAATAAAGGTTTTACTTTAGTTGAATTAATGGTAAGTATTTCTTTAGTATCTATCGTTTTAGTATTTATGTTTAATTTACTGGGAGATATAAAAAGAGAAAGTGCTTTAAGTAATGAAAATATTGATGATGCTTTAAATAGATCGACGATAATTAGAATAATTCAGAATGATTGGATAGAAAAAAGACTTACAAAAGTAAGTACTTGTGAAGAAGACGGAACAATTTTGTGTTATGCTTTTACTTTTAAGAATAGTACTACTAAGAAGTTATTTGTAAGGAAACAAGAAATAGAATATGATAATGAAAGATGGATTTTGGAAGATGGAGAATATAATGCAGATGGTGCTACTTATTGTTCTTATAAAAAGGATACTGGGAAAAATTATCTTTTAAAAATAGTTATACCCGTTATTGACCATAAAGAAGATAATCGGATTCATGATATAGAGCTTGTAAAAATGGGAACTGATGATTTAGTTTTGGAAGGGTTAAACCCCTGTTAGAGAAAGAATTAAAAAAGAAAGTATAATATGGTAAATACGGGATTTTAAAAAGGGGGTTATAGGAGTATTAGTATCGTTTAAGATACTTTTTATTTGCATAATTATGGAAATACCACCAAAGGAAAGATAGGCAAGGGCTAAATAAGCTTTTATGTTTAGAGCAATATTAAAAGTGGGCAAAAGATTAAGACCATTAGTAATTTCTAAGAAGCCAGATAGAAAAATATATTTAGATGGAATTAAGAGAATTAGAATATTAAAGAAAACTATGGTTCCCAAAATAGTTAGAAGAGTAGTAAGACTTTTTTTGATGGCATTAGGAATAATACTACTATAATTTATTTCTTCAGGAGAAAGAGAAATAGTATTTTTAAGAGGAGTAAAAAACATTAAAATAAAATTAGGTAAGTAATGCGCTATAATTATTTTAATGATGATTTCATTAGGGAAAAGTATGCTTAACATATTAAGGAGAAAAAAGGGATTAGTAAAAAAAGAAAAGGTTAGTAAAAAAGAACCAGTTTTGGAATCAATATATTTTTTTTCTATAAGCTCGTTAACGATATAAGCATTACTTGGAGTACCACTTATTAATGATAAAAATAAAATATAGATACTTAGGGGAGATATTTTTTTGGATTTAATTATTTTACTTAAATAATAAGGGGTATTAAGACTTATTAACATGCTTGATAAGATAAACATGGGAAAAAGAGAAGGAAAGACTTTATAAAAAAATAGTTTACTACTATTAATAATACTAGAAGTTATTAAAGTTTTATGTGTAAAGATAAAGTAAATAAATAAAAAAATTAAACTTATTAGAAAGATATTAAAAGATTTCTTTTTCATAATGACCTCGGAAAATGATATAATTATTAGTAGGTGAATTTTAATGACTAATAAATTGTATGATAGAGTTAAAAATTATATTAAAGAAAATAAATTATTTTTAAGTTTATTAGTTTTAATTGTGGTGGTTTTTAGTTTTCCTTTGCCTTATGTTATTGAAGCACCGGGTGGAGTTATAATGATTGATGAACGGATAGAGGCAGATACACCATATGAAGCAAGTGGGGCATTTGGAATGGCTTATGTTAGTATGATAAAAGGAACTGTTCCATCTTTAATTCTTTCTTTGTTTAATAAAAATTGGGAAGTTAATAAAGCAAGTGATATTACGTATGATGATGAAACAATAAGTGAAATGGATAAAAGAGAAAGATATGATTTAGAAGAGTCGATTAGTAAAGCAACTATTACGGCTTATAATTATGCTAATAAGGAAGTTAAAATAAAAAATCAAAGATTAGTAGTTGTCTATCTTGATGAAGAAGCAAAGACAGATATTAAACTATATGATGAAATAGTAAGAGTTAATGGGGAAGAGGTTAAAACGATTGATGATGTTAAAAAAATTGTGTCAAGTTTAGATGAAAGTATTGATACTATTAATATTGAAGTGTTAAGAAATGGTAAATTACTTACTTGTAAGGCAGAGTTATATGATACATCTGATGGTCGAAAGATTGGTATACTTTCTAGTACGCATTATGAATTAGAAACAAATCCTCGGATAGAAATAGCTACTAAAGATAATGAGTCAGGTCCAAGTGGGGGATTTATTACGGCCCTTTCTATCTATAATCATTTAGTGGAAGAAGATATAACAGGTGGTAAAAAGATTATTGGGACCGGCACAATTGATGAAAATGGTAAAGTCGGGGAAATTGGGGGTGTAAAATATAAACTTTTAGGAGCCGAAAAAGATAAGTGTGATTTGTTTATCGTTCCTAAAGAAAATTATGAAGAAGCGTTGAATGTAAAAAAAGAATATAAATTAAAAATTAAAATAGTGGCAGTAGGTACTTTTGAAGAAGCAATAAAAAGTTTACAAGAGTTAATTAAGTAAACTTTTTTATTTTTATAAAGAAAAATTTTAAGATAAAATTATAAAAAACAGGTTGCTGCGACCGGTATGGGTAATAAATAACTCATATTCCGGTTTGCAATACAACCTGTTTCTATTAGAAATATATTACAATAAGTAAAATATGTCAAGAAAAATTTTTTATGTTTTGATACTAGATAAGCTAATTAAAAAAGTTTGCAGCAACAAATTGAGTAAACTTTTCAATTTTTTTATTTCCCATACTTCTGGGAAATTTTTTTACTTTTAAAAAAAATTTAAAAAATTTTCACGAAAAAAAAGGAAATTGGGGTGTAAACTGCAAATATATATAGTAGAAGGGAGAAATAGAATGAAGAAGTATTTTGTTAAACAAAGTGATGCTACGGATTGTGGTGTATCATGTTTGCAATCGATTATAATGTACTATAACGGTTACATTAATAAAGAGATATTGCGAATTGATACATGTACTAATACTAAAGGGACAAGTGCTTACCATTTAATTAAAGCATTAGAAAAATATGGATTTTCAGCTAGAGGTATAAAATGTGAAGATAAAAATATTCCTAGCGATTTAATCTTGCCGGCAATATTTCATATTGTTTTAGCAAATGGTTATAATCATTTTGTGGTTGTTTATGAAGTTCATAAAGATAAAATTGTCGTAATGGACCCAATGGACAAAATAAAGTCGATGAGTTTAGAAGAATTTAAAAGTTTATGGACTGGCATCATAATTAGTATGTATCCTATGAGAACGATAACTTATACTAAAAAGACTTCACTTAAAAGTATTTTTGGAAGTATCATAAAAGATGAGAAAAAATTACTTATTAAGACGTTAATATTTAGTATTATCTTAACAATTAGTTCGATTGGTATAAGTTTCTTTCTAAAAAGCATTATGGAAAACTTATATATGACTACGAAAAGTTATTTATATGTCTTAATGGGCATATTTGGTATGATCTTAATAATTAAGTTTGTAAGTAGTTATATAAGAGATAAATTAATAACTTACTTAAATAAAAATGTCGATATAAAAGTAATATTTCCTTTTTTATCGCACATTTTATATCTTCCTTCGAATGTCTTGTCATCGCGAAGTACTGGTGATATTATTACACGAATTGGGGATTTAGAAAGAATTAAAGATTTATTTAGTAAAATATTAGTAACAGTTTTATTAGATTTAAGTTTAGCATTTTGTTCTAGTATAATATTATTTAAATTAAATGCGCACTTATTTACAATTGTTTTGGGTATTTATACGGGTTATATTATTTATGGTCTTATATATAGTAAAATGCTATCAAAAGACATAAGTAAAAGTATTGATGCGGAGACGGAATTTAATAATTTAACTACAGAATATGTATCTAATTTTAAAAGTATTAAAAACAATAATAATTATCATTATTTTTTGGGTAATTTAGAAAAATCTTTTGTGCAAAAAGAAAATAGCTTATTTAGATTCTATTTAAAAATAATTAACTCAAATACTTTTAAGAGTATATTGAAAGAAGGAGGAATATACTTACTTAATTGTTATGGTTTAATTAAGATTATTAGTGGAAACTTAACTTTAATCGATTTAATAACTTTTACTTCATTACTTACTTATTTAGAAGGACCAATAGAAAGTATGATAAATTTAGTGCCAGAATATCATTTAATTGCCAAATCGTTCTTAAAAATAAGTGAATTTAGTAGTATGGAAGAAGAAGATTTTAAAAATAAGGGAGTATCTAGTTTCCATCCCGGAGATATTGTTTTTAAAGATGTATCGTTTAGTTATAATAATTATGATTATATTTTAGATAAAGTAAATTTAACAGTTCCAGAGAGTAGCTTTACAATTTTAAAAGCTCCAAGTGGAATGGGAAAGTCAACTTTATGTAAGATGCTATATCGGTTAATTACTCCTAATACGGGAGAAATTAGTATTAAAGGAATTAATATTTCAGATTACTCAATCGATGTTTTAAGAAATAATATAACTTATTTATCGCAAGAGGAAAGTATATTTACTGATACAATCAAAAATAATATTTTGTTAGGTAAAGAAGTTTCTTTAGAAAAGTTAGATACGATAAATAAAATATGTGGTTTAGAAAGAATATTTATAAATAAACCCTTACGTTATGAAACAATGGTTAGTAGTGAAAATTATAATCTTTCTGGTGGCGAAAAAGAGCGGATTTTACTTGCGAGAGCCTTAATACGTAACACCCCAATCTTAATCTTAGATGAAGCTTTATCGCAACTGGAAGAAAAGGAAGAAGA
>CANRME010000066.1 GCA_947631655.1 uncultured Bacilli bacterium
AAAAAACAATTAGAAAAGGAGAGATTTTATGAAAAAATTTAATTTATTTGCAATCGGAGTTGTTGCAATGTTGATGGCGGCTACGGGTGTGTATGCTGAAGACAATAATAATATTACTGAAGTTTCCGAATTAAAAGCTTGTTTATCACAAACAACAGATGCTACATGTCATGTTGCAAAAAGTCTTACTGGTGAAAAAGCTCTGGATGAAGCTGTTACAGTAAATAAAAAAATTAATTTAACATTAGCTAAAGATGTTGTTGTTGAAACTAAAGCAGCTATTACTGTTGCTAAAGATGCTTCATTAACTATTGATGGTGGTACTATTAGCCGTACTGATACTGCTATTGGTCAAGTTATTATTGTAAAGGAAGGAACTTTAAATGTTGACAATACAACATTAAAATCTACTATTAGTTCTACTGCTACTGAAACTTCTAAATCTGTAGTAGCTGTAATGGGTGGTAATGTAACAATGGGTGTTAACTCAGTAATTGATGGTTATGCAGGTTTAATTGTGTATCCAACTAATTACCCTAGTGCTGGTTCTAATGCTGGTACTGTAACAATTAATTTAAATGGTAATATTACTGCTAAACAATATGCTGTTCAAGTTAATGGTAGAGTAACTGAAGGAACTGTAAAAGTTAATGTTAATGCTGGTACTTATAAATCTACTGAAAGTGCTGCATTATATGCTGCTGGAATTGCTGATTGGGAAATTGGTAAAGATGTAAAGGTTAGTGGATTAGAAGCTATTCTTGCTAAAGCTGGTAAAGTTACAGTTAATGGTGGTACATTTACTGCTACAGGAAATACTGGTTCTGGTAGTGATAAGAACCTAAGAGCAGGTAGTGCTGCTGGTGCTACTGTTGCTGTTGTTGCAACTACAGGCTATAATACAGGTAGTGAAGATGGTATTGTTTTAAATATTGTTGATGGTACATTTACTTCAGACAAAGGGAATGTTTTATATCTTGATGATACAGCTGCGACTGGTACTGTAATTCCAAATGTAAAAGGCGGCTCATTTGTAGCTAAAACTTCTAGTCAAGAAGCACTTAAAGTTGTTGCACTTGACGAAGCTAACGAAATCTTTGTTGAAGGTGGAAGTTTCAAAGGTAAAGAAAGCACTTCAGGTTTAGATGATAAATATTTAGCTGCAGATTTAAGTAGTGGTGAAGATGCTAAAGGTAATGTTATAGTAGGTACTCCACATACTATTAAAGTTAATGTTATTTTAGATAATGGGGTAAAAGTTTCTTATACAATACCTGCTGAATCTGATGATAAACTTAGCCGTGTAAATGGTGAAAAAATTGATTTAATTGAATTATTAAGTATTAATAAGAACGTTTCAGGTGATTCTTCTAAGAGATACGCTGTTAGATATACACTATCTAATGGTACAACTGGTTTAGATGAATTTACAATGATTGATGATGATGTTACTGTTGATGCAGTAATCGTCATGGTTTCTTCTAAAACTAAACCAAGTGAAACAATTCCAACAACTCCAACTCCTGGTACTGATAATGAAGGTGAAAACCAAGGTTCAGAAAATCAAGGTGGAAACCAAGGATCAGAAAACCAAGGCGGAACAACTGATGAAGATCTAGACAATCCAAACACATTAGACAACGTAACAAGCGTTGCAGCAATGGGCGGAATAAGTTTAGCAATCGCAGCAGCTGGAATTGCAACTCTAAAAAAAAGAGAAAACTAATAAAATAGTTTAAATAAAGTTCACTAGAAATAGTGAGCTTTTTTTATGGAATAAATTTTTGTTGATTTTCACCACAAAATACCGTATAATGGTATAAAGAGGTGAAAATATGATATTAACTAATAAAATGATTAAAAATGAATTAAAAAGTATTAGTAATATTAATAATAAGATAAGTAGAGAAATAAAGAATGGTAATTTAATTAAGTTAAAGAATGGTTTATATGAAACAGATAGTACCATACCCGGATATTTACTTGCTACTACTATTTATGGCCCTTCTTATTTATCATTTGATTTTGCTTTATCTTATTATGGATTAATACCAGAAAGGGTAGTTAATTATACTAGTGCTACTTATGATAAAAAGAAAAAGAAAGTTTATAAGAATAACTTTGGTTTATATTTATATCGAGATATACCTAAAAATGTTTATTATTTAGATGTTAAAATGATAGAAGAAAATGGGTATACTTATCATATAGCTACTATGGAAAAAGCTTTATGTGATAAATTATATACTTTAAAACCTTTGAAAGATTTAAAAGAATTAGAATATATTTTATTTAAAGATTTAAGAATTGATGAAGATAAATTCAAAACATTAAATAAAAAAGCAATATGTAATTTAGCTCAGAATTACCATTCTACGAATGTTAATTTATTAGCTAAATATATAAAGGAGGTTAATAATGAATAAAGTATTAGAAGAAATGTTAGAAAAATATCATCCTTTAAATATTAAAGATAAGACTAATGCTATTAAAGAAATATTACAAGAAATAGTATTAAGTGGATTAAGTAGAGGAGGTTTCTTTAATGAAGCAGCATTTTATGGTGGTTCAGCTTTAAGAATATTTTATAAATTAAATAGATTCTCTGAAGATTTGGATTTTGCTTTAGTAAGTCCTAATAAAGATTTTAGTTTAGATAAATATATACCTTATGTAAGTAAAGAATTAAATTCTTATGGTTTAAATTTAGACATAAAGATTAAAGAAAAGACTAAAGAATCTAATATTACTTCAGCATTTTTAAAAGGTGATACAAAAGAACATATTTTAATGTTTTTTCCAAAAGAAAACCTAGAAGAGTTATCATATTTATTAAAGGATATTAAAATTAAGTTTGAGATAGATATTAATCCTCCTGAAGGAGCAACATATGAGTTAAAATATAAACTGCTTCCAACGCCGCATCAAATACAAGTATATGATGAGCCGTCGTTATTTGCGGGTAAAATTCATGCCATATTATGTAGAGGATGGAAAGAAAGAGTTAAAGGAAGAGACTTATTTGATTATGTATTCTTTCTTTCTAAAGAAACTAAATTTAACCTTAAATTATTAGAAAATAAATTAAAAGAATCTAAGTATATCGATGCATCCGAAGTTTTAACTTTAGATAAAGTTAAAACTATGTTAATAGATAAATTTAAAAGCATTAATTATGATAATGCTAAAGAAGATGTGATTTCGTTTATTGATAATACGTCATCTTTAGATATATGGGGCGAGGATTTCTTTATTACTATAACTGATAATTTATCAATTTCCTAGTAAGTAGGTCGCGGCACGCCCCTCCAAAAGAAGAAGAAAAAGCAAACACCACCCGAAAAAAAGAAAAACAAAATAAAAAAATAAAATAAATAAAGAAAAAAGAGAAAAAGGAAAAAGAAATAAAAAAAGGAAAAAGCAAAACGACAATAAGTCGTTTTGGAGATAACCCTTTAGTTTGCATATAATAATGGGTAAAAGCATTTTAAAAAGGCAAGGGAAGTTTTTCCGCTAGAAACCCTCATCCCGAGTTGCTTTTTCCCCTTTTTCCTTAGCGCCGGCGCCGGCGCCTGCAGAAAATGTAAAAATTACCATTTTTTAGTATTGACATTTCTTTATTATCATAATATCTTTTCTTATCCCCACCCTGAAAGGAGATATGTTGTTTTTAATTTTCAAAAAACAATTAGAAAAGGAGTTCCTCCTTATGCTTTTATTTATTTGCAATCGGAGTTGTTGCAATGTTGATGGCGGCTACGGGTGTGTATGCTGCTAGTGATGAAAGAATCACAGACGCAGATGCTTTTAACAAATGTTTACAACAAGAAGGCGAAGCTACTTGTAAGGTTCTAATTCTTGATAAATTAACTGCTGATGTTACGGTTAAAGGTAAAATTAACTTGGTTTTAGACCTAGGTGCAGATAAAGTTCTTAAAACTGATGGTAAAAAAATTGTTGTTGCTGAAGGCGCTTCATTAACTATCGATGGTGGTGTTATTGATGCTGAAGAAAAAGCAGCAAAAATTGTTGAAGTTAATGCTGGTGGTACTTTAGAAGTTAAAAATACAACTTTAAAGACTTCTAAACCTGGTGAAACTACAAAGAATATGAAAGGACTTATTGTAGTATATGCTGCTACTAAAGAAAGTACACCTACTGCTAAAGTAACTTTAGGTGCTGATTCTAAATTAGTAGGACAAAGTGGTATCATGGTTCAACCTGGTGCTGATGCTAATGGATATAAAAATGAAGATGCTGCTGGGTACAATGTGGAACTTAACTTAAATGGTAATATTACTGCTCAAGAATATGCTGTTCAAGTTAATGGTAATGTTGATCCATCTAAAAACATTGTTGTAAATGTTAAAGCTGGTAATTACATTTCTGAAAAAGCTATAGCATTATATGCTGCCGGTGTTAGTACTTGGAACATCGAAGATGGTGTAAAGGTTACTGGAGCTGAAGCTGTTATTGCTAAGGGTGGTACAGTAAATATTAATGGTGGTACATTCACTGCTGATAAAAGTACTAGTGATCCTTTAAATACACGTGCTTCTGAAAGCGCTAAAGGGGCCGCTGTTGCTGTTCTTTATGATGAAAATTATAATGAAGATGGGAATGGTACAAACAATACTTTAGCATTAAATGTTGTTAATGGTACATTTACATCTAAAACTGGTTATGCTTTATATATAGAGGATGCCACTACAGATGATGACAAGACTATTAAACCAAGTGTTAAAGGTGGTTCATTTGTTTCTAAAGATGAAAATAAAGATGCTGTTAAAGCAGAAAAACTAAGTGATGATAATGAGTTATTTATCGAGGGAGGAAGCTTTACTGTTGCTTCTACAGGCTCTAAGCTTTATGAATATTTAATTGCTGACTTAGCTTTAGGTACTGATGAAAAAGGGAATGCTATAGTAGGTACTCCACATTATTTAACGCTTAAAGTAAATAAAGCTGATGGAGTTAGTGTTTCTTATAAAATCCCAGCTAAACCTTGGGAATATGTAAAAGGACAATATGTTAATTTGATAGAATTACTAGGGCTTGATGAAGAAGATGGACCTAAAGATACAACAAAGAGATATGCAGTAAGATATACTGCATCAAATGGAACTACTGGATTAGATAAATTCACAATGGTTGATGATGATGTTACAATTGAAGCCGAAATTGTAGAAGTAAGCGCTAAAACTAAACCAAGTGAAGATATTCCAACAACTCCAACTCCTGGTACTGATTCTGGAACTGTAACTCCTGGAACACAAGAACCTGGTACAACAGATCCTGGAACAACTGACGAAGATCTAGACAACCCAAATACATTAGACAACGTAACAAGCGTTGCAGCAATGGGCGGAATAAGTTTAGCAATCGCAGCAGCTGGAATTGCAACTCTAAAAAAAAGAGAAAACTAATAAAATAGTTTAAATAAAGTTCACTAGAAATAGTGAGCTTTTTTAATGAATTGGTATTTACTTATACACTTGAAAATGTTATAATTTAAGTGTGAAAGGAAAAATGCTTATGAAATATGAAGAAAGAATTATGAACTTATTTAATAATGGTTATTTAAAGACTTCTTTAGTAGTAAAAGAAAATATTCCTAAAATTTATTTAACTAAGTTAGTTAAATTAGGGCATATTGAAAGAGTTTCTAGAGGATTATATACTAATAAAAAGGAATTTAATGATGAATTATTAATATTACAAAATAAGAGTAAATATGCTATTTATTCTAATATGACAGCGTTATATTTTTTAGGTTTTAGTAATAGATTACCTATTAAATATGATATTACGGTTCCTAATGGATATAAAGGATTTTTACAAAATAATAGTAAAGTTAATTTATACTATGTTAAAAAAGAATATAGTAATATAGGTATTATTACTATTAAAGATAATTATAATAATGATGTTAGAATATATGATTTAGAAAAGTCTATGTGTGATATTATTAAAAATAAAAATAGAGTAGATAGAGAATTATTTAATAAAGCTATTAGAGATTATTATTATTCTAAAGATAAAAATCCTTTAAAATTATATGATTATGCTAAAAAGATGAATATATATAATAAAGTTAAAAGTACTTTTGAGGTGTTTTCATGATTAAGAATAAGGAAAGTTTAAAAGGTAAGTTAAAGTACATAGCTAATGAAAAGGGAATAAATAGTAATTATTTATTACAAAGTTATATGTTTGAATCTTTACTTAAAAGAATATCTAATTCTATATATAAAGATAAATTTGTTATTAAAGGGGGATTACTGCTTAGTTCAATATTTGGTATTGATTTAAGAAGTACAATGGATTTAGATACTACTATTTTAGGTATAGCTTTAAATAAAGAAAATATTACTAAGATAATAAAAGATATTATTAGTATAGATGTTAATGATGATATTAGTTTTGAATTAGTAAGTGTTAAAGATATAAGAGAAGAAGATATGTATGCTGGGTATGCTATTAGATTAATAGCATATTATGATAATTTAAAAGTTGATTTAATTATTGATGTTACAACTGGAGACGTTATTACTTATAATGCTATAGAATATCATTATCAAACGATATTTGGCGATGATATTAGTGTATTAGCTTATAATAATGAAACAATTATAGCAGAGAAGTTTGAAAGTATTATTACAAGAAATATCACTAATACGCGAATGAAAGATTACTATGATATTTATATGTTTGTTAAATATAGATGGAATGAGATAGATAAGAAAGTACTAACGGCGGCGATTGCTAGTACTAGCAAACACCGCGGAAGCGAAAAATACCTAAAAGATACATCTCGATATATTGAATTAATTAAAGAAGATACTACTTTACAAAACCTTTGGCGCGCTTACCAAGAAAAATATGAGTATGTTAGAGAAGTAGATTATAAGGATGTTATAAGAGCGGTCGAGCAAGTAGCCGAAGAAATAAAATAGAAGAGTAAGAAATGTGATGCTAGTGTGGTGAGCGAAGTTTATTTCCTAGTAAGTAGGTCGCGGCACGCCCCTCCAAAAGAAGAAGAAAAAGCAAACACCACCCGAAAAAAAGAAAAACAAAATAAAAAAATAAAATAAATAAAGAA
>CANRME010000067.1 GCA_947631655.1 uncultured Bacilli bacterium
GTCTATATGTTTAATGAAGGAAACAAAGACATGAGAGATTTATTAGGTGGTAAAGGTGCTAACTTGGCAGAAATGACGAATATTGGTCTTCCTGTTCCACAAGGTTTTACTATTACTACTGAAGCATGTACTCGTTATTATGAAGATGGAAAAGAAATAGATTCTGATATTCAAAAGCAAATTAATGAGTATATCGTAAAATTAGAGGGTGTTACCGGTAAAAAGTTTGGTGATGTAGAAAATCCTCTACTTGTATCTGTAAGATCTGGAGCTAGAGCTTCTATGCCTGGTATGATGGATACAATATTAAATTTAGGATTAAATGAAACAGTTGTTGAAACACTTGCAAAGAAATCTAATAATCCTAGATGGGCTTGGGATTGCTACAGAAGATTTATTCAAATGTATTCTGATGTAGTTATGGAAGTTGGTAAGAAATATTTTGAAGAACTTATTGACAAAATGAAAGATAAAAAGGGCGTTAAACAAGATATTGAACTTGATGCTAATGATTTAAAAGAACTTGCTAATGAGTTTAAAGCCGAATATAAAGATAAGATTGGTAAAGATTTCCCAGATGACCCTAAAGAACAATTAATGGGAGCTATTAAAGCGGTATTCCGTTCTTGGGATAATCCACGGGCTAATGTTTATCGAAGAGATAATGATATCCCATATTCTTGGGGAACAGCAGTTAATGTTCAATCTATGGCCTTTGGTAATATGGGTGATGATTGTGGTACAGGTGTTGCATTTACAAGAGACCCAGCTACTGGTGAAAAAGGTTTATTTGGAGAATTCTTAACTAATGCGCAAGGCGAAGATGTAGTTGCTGGGGTACGTACACCTATGCATATAACCGAAATGGAAGAAAAATTCCCTGAAGCATTTAAACAATTTAAAGAAGTTTGTGCTACTTTAGAAGATCATTATAAAGATATGCAAGATATGGAATTTACTGTAGAACATGGAAAACTTTATATGCTTCAAACAAGAAATGGTAAAAGAACTGCTAAAGCAGCTTTAAAGATTGCTTGTGATTTAGTTGATGAAGGTATGAAAACTGAAGAAGAAGCATTACTTATGATTGAACCTAGAAACTTAGATACTTTACTTCATCCACAATTTGATAGTAAAGCATTAAAAGAAGCTAAACCTATTGGTAAAGGTTTAGGAGCATCTCCAGGAGCGGCGTGTGGTAAAGTTGTATTCTCTGCGGAAGATGCTGAAAGAGAAGGTATTGGCGGTAAAGGAGAAAAAGTTATTCTTGTTCGTCTTGAAACTTCACCTGAAGATATTACCGGTATGAAAGCTAGTCAAGGTATTTTAACTGTTCGTGGTGGTATGACTTCTCATGCAGCAGTTGTAGCTCGTGGTATGGGTTCATGTTGTGTATCTGGTTGTGGTGATATTGCTATGAACGAAGCTAAGAAAGAATTTACTTTAGCTGGTAAAACATATCATGAAGGAGATGTTATTTCTATCGATGGAACAACTGGTAATATTTATGATGGTGAAATTCCTACCGTAGATGCTACTATTGCTGGTGAATTTGGTAGAGTTATGGCTTGGGCTGATAAATATCGTAAATTAGCAGTTAGAACTAATGCCGATAATCCACGTGATACTAAAAAAGCCGTAGAACTTGGAGCAGAAGGTATTGGACTTTGTAGAACAGAGCATATGTTCTTTGATGAAGAAAGAATTCCTGCTATTCGGCAAATGATTTTATCTGATACCCCAGAAGCAAGAGAAGAAGCTTTAAATAAATTAATACCATTCCAAAAAGGTGACTTTAAAGCTATGTATAAGGAATTAAATGGACTTCCAATGACCGTTCGTTATTTAGATCCACCTTTACATGAATTCTTACCTAAAGAAGATAAAGATATTGAAGCTTTAGCTAAAGATATGGGCATTACTGCTGAACAATTAAAACAAAAATGTGATGAATTACATGAATTTAACCCAATGATGGGACATAGAGGTTGTCGTTTAGCAGTTACTTATCCAGAAATAGCTAGAATGCAAACTCGGGCTTTAATGGAAGCGGCTATTGAAGTATCAGAAGAAGAAGGATTTGATATTACACCAGAAATTATGATACCTTTAGTTGGCGAAGTTAAAGAATTAAAATTTGTTAAAGATGTAGTTGTAGAAACTGCTGAACAAGTTAAGAAAGAAAAGAATAGTAATATGGAATACCATATTGGTACCATGATTGAAATTCCAAGAGCAGCATTAACGGCCGATAAGATTGCGGAAGAAGCGGAATTCTTCTCATTTGGTACAAATGATTTAACACAAATGACTTTTGGTTTCTCAAGAGATGATGCTGGTAAATTCTTAGGTTCATATTATGAAAATAAGATTTATGAATCTGATCCATTTGCGAAACTTGACCAAGAAGGCGTTGGTAAACTTGTCGAAATGGCTGCCGAATTAGGACGTAAAACAAGACCTAATATCAAACTTGGTATTTGTGGGGAACATGGTGGCGAACCATCTAGTGTAGAATTCTGCCATAGAGTTGGTTTAAATTATGTTTCTTGCTCACCATTTAGAGTTCCTATCGCTAGAATTGCTGCAGCGCAAGCAGCTATTAAAGAAAAACAAGCTAATTAATTATAAAATATTTTAGAACTTCATCGAAAGATGGAGTTTTATTTTGGTTTGTAGTATAATAATTTTAGTATATTATAAGGGATAGGTGATAGAATGAAAATATTATTTTTTTCAGATATTCATGGAATAACTAATAATCTTAATATAATTCAAGAAAAAATGAATAGGGAAAAATTTGATAAAATAGTTTGTTTAGGAGATTTGTATTATTCAGGCCCTACTTATGATAATATATATAAAGTTAATAGTAGGGAAGTATTAGAATTCCTAAGTAAATATACTGATAAACTAATATGTATGAAAGGAAATTGTGATTCACCGGTTGATATAAAAGCAAGTGATTTTCCAATATGTGATGGCGTTTCTTTAATAAATGTTGATGGGTTAGATATTTATATCACTCATGGTAATGAATATAGCATGGAAAAAAATCGCAAGTTTAAGCATAAGGGTATTTTAGTTTATGGACATGAACATATTCCATACATAAGAAAACAAGATGATATGGTTTATATTAATGTTGGTTCTATTTCCTTGCCTAAAAATGAAATAGCTACTTATGGTGTATATGAAAATAAAAAATTTACAATTTTTGATATAAATAGCAATATTGTGGAAAGTATTGAATTTTAGGGTGATGATATGTTAAGAAATAAAGTAAAAGGACAAAATAATACTAATGATTTGTTATCAGCTGTTAAACCTCAAACTAAATTAGAATTGGATAATAAAACTATTAATAATACTAAGAAGTATACGGTAACTAAAAGTGTTTTAAAGGTATATGAAGAAGCAGAAACACACAAACTATATATTGATTTTGCGGCAGCGTATGCTCTTCATTTAACGCAAGTAAGAGCAATTATGTTAGATGCTCCAAAATATTTTGAAATTACTAAAGATACACTGGAAAAAATAAAAAGTAATATTCATTATGAAATAGAATATATAACTTTACCACCTAGAGTAAAACAAGATATTATGGTTTATTATAAGGATAGAGATTTATATATTGAGCCGGGAACAGCATATGCTTTAGGATTTATTACAGTGGCAGAGTTTAATAGTAATGATAATATATACGGGCCATTAAATGCTACACAATTGGCATATATTAAGTATAATTTTAATGTTAATTATGTCTCTTTAAATGTTGAAGATAATATGAAAAGATAATTTTTTTCCAATTTACACTATTTTATTGATATGTTATAATACTACTAGAATATGAGGGTGATTAAATGATAAAAGTATTATGTATTGGACATTCTTCTTATGATATAACCGTTAAGGTAGATGAGTTTCCTAAAGAAAATACAAAAACAAGATTTATAAATAAAATAGCATGTGGGGGAGGACCTGCTGCTAATGCGGCTTATTTACTAGGTAAATGGGGTGTTAGTACGACATTTGCTGGAGTAGTTGGAAATGATGTCTTTGGTAATCGTATTAGAAAAGAACTAGAAAGTGTGGGAGTAGATACCCGTTATATGGAAACATCTTATGAAAATGATACGACTATAAGCTTTATTATCGCTAATCAAAAAAATGGTTCAAGAACATCATTTAATGTTGCTGATAATTATGTAGGACTTAAAAAATATGATTTTGATTATACTCCAGATGTAATTTTAGTAGATGGCCATGATGTTTTAGCGTCACGTTCTACTTTGGAAAGATTCCCAAAAGCTCTCGGAATTATTGACGCGGGAAGATACACGGAAGATATATCTAATTTATGTAAAAAAGTTAAATATTTAGTATGTTCTAAAGAATTTGCGGAGAAAGCAAGTAATTTATTAATTGATTATAATAATCCGCAAACCATAGTAAATGTATATGATGCTTTAATGAAAAAGTATGAAAATCAAGAAATTGTAATTACTTTAGAAGATCATGGAGCCGTATATAAATTTGGGGATGATATTAAAATAAGCCCAGCATTGGATGTAAAACCAGTAGTTGATAGTACTGGTGCGGGCGATATTTTCCATGGAGCATTTACCTATGTTATTGCTTCAGGAGGAAATGTTGAAAAAGCTGTCAAATTTGGGAATATTGCAGCGGGATTATCTTTAGGTACAGTGGGAGCTCGTTTATCTATACCTAAATTAGATGATGTTAAAAAAGTTTATGAAAAAAATCTTGGTTGACCCTTTTACAGTAAATTTACCTACTTTAGATTTACATGGTGAAATATCAAGTTTAGTTCCTAATTTAATTAATACTTTTATTAGTGATTCTTATAAAATTGGTTATAAAAAAGTTGTTATTATTCATGGTAAAGGTAGTGGAATTATAAAGAAGACTACTCAAGAAGTGTTACGAAAAAATAAGAAGATAGAACGTTTTTATATAGATGGTACAAATGATGGAATGACCATAGTTGAACTAAAGCAAAGACCCTAAAATTTGCTTTTTTCGTGGTTTTATGATATAATTAGTATAGATACAGCAGAAAATGTCAATAATAAGGTTAAGGCATTTAACACTAATTTGACAAAAATTGCTATCTATGATATAATGTTAGCAATTAAGGGGGTTAATATATGAAAGGTTATATTTTAGATTATATTAATGAGAATGAATATAGAAAGTTAGAAAGAGCTCTTAAAAAGTATAATATGTTGGCTTATAAAAAGCTTAATTTTGAGTATTATCCTGACTTAAGAAATGGTAAGTTTGTCGGTGAACTTATTGAAACTAATAAAAAAGAACATACTAAAAAATATGAACTTAGACTTCCAAGTGATAAGATGTTTGCTCAAGTTCATGGGGAAGTAAAACTTATATATACTGTTTATGAAAAAGAAGGTACAGTAATTTTAGAAAAAATTACGCCAGAACATATTTTAATTGAAGGACATAATTCTGAGTTACATACTTATAAAGGTATTATGATTTCTTCTAGTGATGCGATGAAGGATAAATTTAAAATTGATTTGTTAAATAAACTACAAGGTAAATAACTTATTTAATTATGGGGGTTTTATGAATAATATTGTAAAAAGTGCAATAGAAGAAAAGAAACAAGAAGTACATCGTAAAGAAGCAATAGAAACTATTACTTGGAATTTAGGAAAAGTAGTAGAAACAGATAAAGGAATAATTTGTTACATTAATTTGAAAAATGTTAAACAAGATAAAAACAACATTTCAATCTATATTCCTAAGATGACTGAACAACATAAACGACTTATATGGACATATAAGTTAAATAAACCTATTAGATATGTATTAGATGGTTATAAGATAGGAAGAAATATATTTATAGGTAATTATGATAATGCAGTTTTAGAGATTAAAAATTGTAATTTTCTAGGGACTAGATTTGGATTAAGGTCACAAGGTAAATGCAGTATTAGTAATTCAAATATTGTATCTAATTATATGCTTACTCTTATAGGTGATGATTTAACTATTAGCAATTTAAATGTTTTCTCATTATTCTATAATAATAATGTTATAATTGCAGGTAATAATAAACTTAATATTAATGGCTTAGCATTTTATGGAAATTATAAAGGATTTACTAAAACTTATGTTGATCATTTAAATCTTTATTCTCAAGGAACTATACAATTAAATAAAACTGATTTAACAGCGGAAGAAGTAGAGATTGATGCTCAAAAAGTTATAGCTGATTCTGATACTGCTATTAAATCTTTTGATTCAATTGTTATTAAAAATAATACAGAAATTGATAATTTAAAATTAAATTGTTATAAACTACTTTACAATGGTCTTCCAATTAATAATGATGAAAATAAAAAAATTGATATAACTTTAACACCATTATTATTAAAAAGATTAGAATTAGCAGAAACATTAAAGAAAGTAGCAGAAAAAATAGATAAAACTAATCAAACTTTAGTTGATAGTTATAAAAATAATTTAGAAGAACACCAAGTAGTTGGTGATACACTTAAAAGAATTAGATAACTTAATTAAAAGTTATCTTTTTGTATGAAAAAAGACGAATTTTTTCGCCTTTAACTTATCATAATTGGTGCACCTGAAGGGACTTGAACCCCCACGGATCACTCCGCTAGATCCTAAGTCTAGTGCGTCTACCAATTCCGC
>CANRME010000068.1 GCA_947631655.1 uncultured Bacilli bacterium
ATAATACTTAAATTATTTGTAGTTAATTCTTGGTAATCGTCTTTATTATAGAAAGCTATTTTTTCATCATCAATACTTAAAGTAGTACCAATAAATGTGTCAAATATACCTTCCCGATAAGCAACTAATTCCATATTTTTAATTAATAATGGTTCATTTAAGATAATATCTTTAAGTTCTTCTTCTGTAGTATTTAATACCTTAGCTAGATTTGTTAAAATATCTTTTTCATTACTAATATTAGTTTTAAGACTCTCATATAATTTTTCTAATTTTTCTTCATTTAAAGTAATTCTATAAGCTTTAACATCTTCCTTTTTCTCATTAATAGTAATAACTTCTTTGCTAACTTCTATATCTTTTTCCGTAATATAATCATCTAAAGTATCTTTTAAAACTATTAAAATATTTCGCATATCATTATAGAAATCAATATTATTACTAGGTATTTCTATCTTCGTTTCATTAGGTATTTCTATTACTTTACTAAATAGTTTAGGAGAAGATAAATAAAGATTTTGGTTATTATAATTTAAATTAACATCCAAAATATTTTCTTTAGTATTAGCAAGTAAAGCTTTTAAAGTATAAAGATTATTTTGATAATCAGCCCCAAAGTCTAAGGATAGATTATAATCTTTAAACATTTTTAAATTTTCATCTTCAGAATCAATATTAACTTTACTATGAAGTAGAAAAGCATCTTTAGTTAGATCATGAATCGGTACCACATCTTCTATTTCACTAATGGTATCATTTAAGTTGTTATAAATATTATTTAAAGCACTAGTAAATACTTTTTTGTTATTTCCTAAAAAGAAGAAATAAGCTCCTATAATAATTACTCCTAAAACAAGAATTGAAGCGATAATAACATATAAACCGGAATTTTTCTCCTTTGTATTATTTTCCATTTAAACTCCTTTCTTATTTATATCATATCATACTTAACCAATTTTTAAAATTGGCAATTTGCTTTTTCTTCCAAACTTTATATAATTACCTTTTTAGGAGGAATATCTATGGAATTTAAAGTTGGTAAATATATTTTAGATGAAGAACAAACTAAATGTGTCTTAGAAAATGCAAAACATCTTCTCGTAGTAGCGGGAGCTGGTTCTGGTAAAACTCTAACTATTCTAGGAAAAATATATCATTTAATTTATGACTTAAATATCCCTAGAGAAGAAATTATTGGCATTTCCTTTACAAAGGCTTCCTCTTTAAGTTTAAAAGAAAAAATAAAAAAAGAATTTAACTTAGATATGAATGTCTATACTTTTCATAAATTAGCTTTAGAAATTTTACAAGATAAAAAATATGAAATAGCTAGTGATGAATTACTTATGGATATTGTTTATAAATTTTTAAAAATTGATATTCTAGAAAACAAAGTTTTATTTAAAAAACTCTTAAAATATTATAATTTAAAAGATGTAAAAGCTTATCAACGTTTTTGGCATACTAATTATCCGGAAATAACATCTTTGATTAATTTAATCATTACTTTTATTAATTTATTTAAATGTAATAATTATGAACTGAAAGATTTTTTAAAATTTCAAAAACAAATTAAAAGACTTACAAATTTTAACTATTTTAAAGAAAAAACTTTACTAATTTTAATATTAAATTGCTATCTTACTTATGAAAAATATAAAAGGGAAAATAACGAAATTGATTTTAATGATATGTTAATATTAGCTACTAAATATGTCAAAGAAAATGGTTTTAATAAGCCTTTAAAATACTTAATAATCGATGAGTACCAAGATACTTCTTTAGTAAGGTTTAATTTAGTAAGAGAAATTCTTAAAAGTACAAAAGCAAATTTAATGGTTGTCGGAGATGATTTCCAATCTATCTATCGTTTTACGGGATGTGAGTTATCTTTATTTTTAAATTTTACGAAGTATTTTTCCGATACGAAGATTTTAAAAATTCAAAATACTTATCGTAATAGTAAAGAATTAATTGCGGTTGCGGGAAATTTTGTAATGCAAAATAAAGACCAAATGGTAAAAGAATTAAAATCTAATAAAAGTCTAAATAAACCAATTGAGATAGTCTTTTATCAAAATAAAGAAAATAAATTAAAAGAATTAATTTTAGAAATATATAATAAAACTAATCATGAAATTATGATATTAGGTCGTAATAATAAGGATATTTATAATTTTATCAATAAAGATTTTAAATTGGAGGGAGAAAAGCTAATTTTATTAAGCAATCCCGAAATTAACATTACTTATCTTACAGTCCATAAATCTAAAGGACTAGAAAGTGAAGAAGTAATCTTAATTAATTTAACGGATGATATTTTGGGTTTTCCTTCGAAATTAGAAGATGCTAAAATCTTAAGATTAGTTTCTCTAGACAAAAGTAAATTTCCCTATGATGAAGAAAGAAGATTATTTTATGTTGCTTTAACGAGAACTAAAAATAAAGTTTATTTATTAACTCCTAAAAAGAATCCTAGTATTTTTGTTAAAGAACTTGTTAGAGATTATCATAGCAGTATTAATATTAGGTATATTTACAAAATAATATAATTATGATATATTGTTAATGTAAATTTATTCGAAAGAAAGGAGTGTGATTAAGATGAAAAATTTACAAAATATTGTAATGCGGAAATTAATCACACTCCTAAATTTTTAGGAATATTCTTTTAGATGAAGTTTCTGCATTACGCAGAATTTTTATTTAGGAGGAATTTTTATGATAATGGAATTAAATATAAATGATCGAGCTGCGTTAGCTATTAAAAATAAGAGTAAAAGAGTAGAAATAAGAACGAGTAAAGATGATGATAAAGATTATAGTAAGTTAAAAGTAAATGATCTTATAAAGTTTAATAGTAATAATATGGGAATATTTTATGTTAAAGTAACAGAAGTAAACCACTATGATACCTTAGAAGAATTATTTACTTTAGAGGGAACTAAGTATACAACTTCTTCTACGAATGATAAAGAAGAAGCTATCAAAAATGTAAATAAACTTGATGGATATGAAAAGGCTATTAAAGAAAAGGGAGTATATGCTATTCATATAGAATATTTGTATAGTGAAAATACGGTGTGGGAAGAATTATATGAAAAAGCAAAAAATATAAAAAATCCTCGTGATGTATCCGGAATGATTAGTGCCGGTGGAGTAGGAGCGGCGATCCTTACCAAAAACCATCATATTTATCTAGGGGTATGTATTGATACATCATGCTCTTTAGGTATGTGTGCGGAGAGAAACGCTATTGCTAATATGATTACTAATGGGGAAGAGGAAATTATAAAATTAGTATGTATTGATTCTAAGGATGAAATTGTTTTTCCTTGTGGAGCTTGCAGGGAATATCTAATGCAACTATCTAAAAATAGTAAAGATATCGAAATATTAAAAAATATTAAGTCCAAAGAAATAGTAAAATTAGAAGAATTAATACCTAATTGGTGGGGAAAAGATGTTGTATAATTAGTTTTACAAAAAAAGGTAATTATGATATATTATAAAAAGTATATTTGTAAGAGGTGTCCAATGAAAAAGATATTTAATAATACTATTAATATTAAAGATGTAGGTAAAAAGGTAGAACTATATGGATGGGTCCAAAAAAAGCGTGATTTAGGTGGTTTAATTTTTATTGATTTACGTGATAGAAGTGGAATAGTGCAATTAGTTGTAAGGCCAGAGAATAGTTATTATGAACTTGCTAATAGTTTAAAAAATGAATACGTCATTAGAATTACAGGAAAAGTAGTTGAAAGAGAAAGTAAAAATGAAAAATTGGCGACTGGAGATATCGAAGTAAATGTAAGCGAATTAGAAATTATTAATAAGTCTAAAGAAACACCTTTTACCATAACTGATGAGGTGAATGCTTTAGAAGAAACAAGATTAAAATATCGCTATTTAGATTTAAGAAGAGAAACTTTAAAAAATAATTTTTTAATACGTAATAAAATTACTTTTGCAACCAGAAAGTTTTTAAATAATTTAGATTTTGTGGAAGTAGAAACGCCGATACTTTGTAAAAGTACACCGGAAGGAGCTAGGGATTATTTAGTTCCTAGTAGGGTTAACAAAGGCAAATTTTATGCGTTACCACAATCTCCCCAATTATTTAAACAATTATTAATGGTATCAGGTTTTGAAAGATATTTTCAAATTGCTAAATGCTTTAGAGATGAAGATTTACGGGCTGATAGACAACCAGAATTTACGCAAATAGATGTAGAAATGTCTTTTGTAGATGAAAATGATGTAATGGAAGTAGGAGAAAAGTTAGTAGCAAATATTTTTAAAGAAACTAAAAACATCGATATTAAACTACCTCTTATGCGGATGAAATACGATGAAGCAATTAAATACTATGGCTCTGATAAACCAGATTTACGTTTTGATATGAAAATAAATGATATAACTAAGATATTTAATAATACCGATTTTAACTTATTTAAAAATATAATAGAAAATAAGGGAATTATTAATGCCATTGTCGTAAAAAATGCTGCTAGTAATTTTTCAAGAAAAGATATTGATAAATTAACCGAGTTTGTAAAAAGTTATAAGGCATCTGGTTTAGCATATATTAAATATCAAGAAGAAATAACAGGGTCAATTGTTAAAAACTTAAGCGATGCAGAAATTAATTTAATTAAAGATGAATTAAACTTAGAGAATAATGATTTAGTATTTATCGTATGTGGAGAAGAAAAAATTGTTAAGACATCTTTAGGAGCATTAAGATGTAAACTTGCCAAAGACTTAAATTTAATTAATAAAGATGAATATAAATTATTATGGGTAACTGATTTTCCATGTTTTGAATGGAGTGATGAAGAAAATAGATTCTTAGCATGTCATCATCCGTTTACTTCTCCTAAAGACGAAGATGTGGATAAGCTCTTAACCGATAAAGCCAATTGTTATAGTAAAGCTTATGATATTGTTATCAATGGTTATGAAGCTGGTGGAGGATCCATTCGGATTCATGATGAAGAAGTCCAACAAAAAATGTTTGAAGCTTTAGAATTAACGGAAGAAGATATCAATACTAAATTTGGTTGGTTTGTCGAAGCTTTAAAATATGGTTGCCCTCCGCATGGTGGTTTTGCCCTAGGTTTAGATAGATTAACTATGTTACTTACCGGAACGGATAATATAAGAGATGTTATTGCTTTTCCAAAAACCGCATCTGCTACCGACTTAATGTGTGAGTCTCCTTCCGAAGTTGATGATAAACAATTAAGTGAATTACAAATTAAAATTAAAGAAAAATAATAGAGAACTTGAAAATATTTCGAGTTCTTTTTTAGTTATATTTAAAATAAAATATTTTTAGGAGGAAGTTATACATGAAAAAAGGAATATTTTTATTATTAACTTTTTTTAGTTTAATATTAATAGTTAAAGCAGAAGATTATGCACCCAATGCGATTAGTGCGATATTACTTGAACCTACAACGGGTAAAATAGTTTATGAAAAAAATAGTCATGAAGAGTTAGCGCCCGCATCAATGACGAAGATTATGACTTTACTTTTAACAATGGAAGCAATTGATGAAGGAAGACTTTCATATGACGATTATGTGGATATTAGTGCTAATGCTTCGGGTATGGGTGGTAGTCAGATATTTTTAGAAGCTAATTCCAAAGTTAAAGTTGAAGAATTAATAAAGGGAATTGCTGTTTCTTCAGCAAACGACGCAGCAGTAGCTCTATCTGAAAAACTAGGAGGTACTGAGGAAAAATTTGTGGAAATGATGAATGATAAAGCGCGCGAATTAGGATTAGAAAATACAGTGTTTAAAAATCCGCATGGCTTAGATACGGAAGGACATGTTTCATCTGCTTATGATATGGCGATGATGGCTAAAGAATTATTAAAACACCAAGATATTTTAAGATTTACAAGTATTTATGAAGAATATTTAACCAAACCCGATGGCAGTAAAGTATGGCTCGTTAATACCAATAAATTAGTGCGATTTTATGAAGGAGTAGATGGCCTTAAAACCGGTTATACCGAAGAAGCCGGCTACTGTCTTACCGCTACGGCGACTAGAAATAACTTGCGTTTTATCTCCGTTGTAATGGGCGAGGTATCAGGCGACACCCGTAGTAAAGATACCACTAATTTATTAAATTATGGTTTTAATAGTTTTAAATTAAATCAAATAATTTCTAAAGATAAAGAATTAGGGAAAGTACGAATTGAAAAAGGAAAAAAAGATACAGGAATTATTGTTTTAAAAAATGAAGTTAATGAACTTATAGGGATAAATGATAAACAAGAAGATTATACTTTAAATATAAAAGTTGGGAAAATAAAAGCCCCGGTTAAAGCAGGGGATGTTATCGGTACTGTTGAAATTATCGATAATGAAGGCTTAATAGTTAGGGAAGAAGAAGTTACCTTAAAAGAAACTATAGATAAGGCTAGTATTTGGGACATCTTTAAAAGAAATTTACAAACTTTATTAACCGGTAAAAGTTTTAATAATTAGAATTAAGTAAAATAGATTTGCTATTTTGCTTTTTTTTTGCTATAATCTACATTATGTATTTATACTTTTAAATATTTAGAAAGAGGTTTTTATATGAGTAAAATTAAAATTTTTGCTTTGGGAGGATTAAATGAGTCCGGAAA
>CANRME010000069.1 GCA_947631655.1 uncultured Bacilli bacterium
TTTTTTCTATCAATAATTCTTACTTCACTACTAGATACTTCTAAAGCATCAATTACTTTATCCATTATATCACCCAGTAAATTATATGAAACATCATAAAAAAAAGACCATCAGGTCTTTATTCTTCAATTTTTTCGTATTCAGCTTTAATTGCTTCTTCTAACATAGCTCTCGTTTCTTGATTAACAGGATGAGCTATATCTCTATAATCGCCAGTAGCAGTTTTTCTACTAGGCATAGCAATAAATAAGCCATTATCTCCTTCTATGATTCTAATATCATGAACAGCAAATGCATCATCTATTAATACTGATGCAATACCTTTCATTCTTGAACCTTCTTTTTCAATTTTACGAACGTTTACTGATGTAATTTCCATATTCTGACTCCTTCTTTCAAGTTAATTTAATAACTTAGCATAATTTTATAACTTTTTTAACATTTTTGCAAGTCTTTCTTATAAAAACTTATTTATTATAAATAATAACCTCTCCAATAGCGACATCAGCATAAGTAAAGCTTCTTGTTCCGTCATTTACTAAAACCGTAAAATGCCTTGGATAAATTCCTGTAACTATTCCTTTTATCAAACACTTTTTACTCCTATTAGCACTTACTCTTAACATTATCTCCCTATTTAATAAACTACTTATTTCTTCTTTAACAATATCTATATTCATCTTGGATACCCCACATACATTGTTCCATTGGTAATTATTCCTCCCATTCCATCTTTGCCATATTTCGTTTTCTCTAAAAGATGAATTAAATCGATTTCTTTATTTCTTTCACACATTGCTACTGATACTGCAATAATAGCTGGGTCCAAAGCATGAATATTTACTCTTTTAGGACTTGATGCAAAATTAGCCCCTGCTTTAATTAATTCTTCATAATCACTTTGACAAGCCCCTGCTATAATAATTAGTTTTTCATGACTTTTCTCATATTTTCTGGCTTCTCTCACGGCTTCAATAAAGTTTTTACTATTCTTATAATTATTTAAATCTTCTTTAACTCCCTTCTTTTCATAAAAAGCATCATGTCCCGTAATGATTACAATATCCGGTTTAACTTCCTCTAAAAATCCTCTTATATTTTTAGCTAAAGCTTCTTCCTCTACCACTTTACCTACCGCATAAACATTAGCATCTTTATAAAACTTCATACATCTATTTAAATAATCTCTATCCCCATCAATATGTAATATTTTGCCTGGTAAATAAAAAAACTCACTACGGTCAAGTACGTCATCCAGTATTTCTTCTCGCATCTTTTCATCTTCTTCCGTAGTTTCTTTAGGTTCTCCTACTTTTACTAAATCATCTAACTCACTATCTGCGAATAATCTTACATCTACTCCTTTTAAATAAGCGACCTCCCCTTTAATATTCAAGACTAAAAAAATAGTATCATTCTTATAACTATTTCTTGTTACATAATCCCCTTTTTTAATCATCTAACTCACCACTAAATTATATGTTTTATAACTAAAAAAATACCAAGTAAATTACTATACTTGATATTTCCTAAAATTATTTTAAATTAAAACTATTAATATTTTTCATAAACAGCTCTATATTTACTTACTAGTACACCAGTTTCACCATATTGGGTAACTGTTCCTCTCGCCGATACTATTTCCCAAGCCTTAAATCTATATCCTGGTTTACCTTTAGGAGGTTCCATAATATATTCTGTTGTATCTCCTCTTCTACCAATAAGAACTTGTCCACTTAAATTTCCTGTTCCAGGTTCTTGAAATCCTTCACATTCGTTCATATCGCATGAGAATTCTACGAACCAAATACAATTTCTTCCGTCTTGTCCACATCCAGCCCAATAGTCGGCATCGCCATTACGACGAACTTTTAATTCTCTTAAAGTAGTATAAAAATGGAATTCTACATTGGTTTTTTCTGACTCAGCAGGTTTTTCTGGTTCTGCTGGAGTTTTTTCAGGTTCTTTTTCGGCTTCCTCTTGGGCTTTTCTTTCTGCTTCCTCTTCTAAAGCTTTATTAATTACTTCCCAATCTTTAGCTGAAAGTTCTCTTTGATTAGCAGCTCCACCCTCTTCATTAGTTGTTGTAGTTTTACTAGATTGTTGATTATTCTTAGAAGTTGGTTTTGTAACATTTTGAGCTTGTTTTGCTTTTAATTCTTTAGCTTTCTCTTCTTCTTGAGACTTTAACTTTACTGATTCTTCTGCTTTAGCTTTGGCTTCTTGTTCCGCTTTTAATCTAGCTTCCTCTTGAGCCTTTTTCTCATCCTCAGCTACTTGTTGTTCGGCAGCTGATTTTTTTGCTTCGGCTTCTTCCCTAATTCTGTTAACTTCCTCTTGCGCTTTTGCTTTAACGTCATCAGCATCTTTTTTAGCTTTCGCCGCAGCTACTGCAGCATTATTTGCTGCTTCTACCCTTTTAGTAGCTGTCTCTTGAGCCTTAGTAGCTACCTCTACTTCTTTTTTTGCTTTAGCAACCTTAGCCTTAGCTGCTTCTATTTCATTATCAGTTTTAGCAGATTTTAATAAAGCTTCTGCTTCTTCTTGAGCTTTTGTAGCTTTTGCTACTTCTTTTTTAGCTTCCGTTTCAGCATCTTCGGCTTCCTTAACATTTTTCTCTGCTTCGGCAACTTTTTCGTTTGCAGTTTCTACTTCAGCTTCCGCTTGTTCTACTTCCTTTTCTGCTTCCTCAATAGTTTTTTCAACATAATTTAAAGTTTCCTTATTATTTGCACTATTAGAGTAAAGCATCTTATTAGAATTAGTAGCAAGAAAAAAAGCTCCTACTGCTACTAAACTTGATGTAAATACTAAACCTGATATAGTTTTTACAGATAATTTTTTCATAATAACCTCACATCCCTTTTCTTAAACTTTTATTAAGAAGGAACTTTGTTCCTTTCTTGCCGTTAGTATACCATTCCACCTCTTGAAAGTCAAATTCTCAAGGTTAACAATTTTTGGCACATTACCATATATTATATGCACAAAATTAAGCATTTGTTTAAACTATTGGATTGACTTATAATTAAGTTCCAAAAAAGTCTCCTACTTTAACTATCTATCATTTCACACTTATAACTATTTCTATCACACTTAAAGTTTTTAAACTCTCTATCATCTAATTCAAAATGTTCTCGTCCTCTTAAATAAATATACCTACTATCTACATTTTGAATAGATAAAGAAAAAATATCATACTCAGCTTTCTCTAAAAAATTAATCTTCTTAGTATCTACTCCCCCTAATTTATATTCATATAATTCATTTTTACAATCTAAAGCATAATATAACCTATCTTCATAAAAATAAGCAACTTCTTTTCTTTTATAATTATCCCAATCTCCACAAGTCTCTACTTTATCTAAAAGAATATAATCGTTATCACCGACTTTATAAAATAAGCCATTATATGAAGTAAAATCATTACTTTCTATATTAGTAAAAATATATGTATTGTGTTCTTTATCTCTTCCATAATAATAAATATTTATTTTATCTTTATCTTCTAAACTGTCGTGTTTAAACCCAGCGTATTTTTCTGATTTTCCACATCCCGTTAATAAAAATAATATTAACAATAAATATATTCTCTTTTTCATAACTACCACCTTATACACATTTACATATTTCTATAAATACATTTATTGGTATTTCTTCCGCTCTTGCTTGTAAACTTAAATTGTATTTATTTAATACTTCTTCTATTTTTCCTAAATCATAATTTTTTAAATTATTTCTTAAGTTCTTTCTTTTCATGGCAAAAGAATCTTTTATTAGTTTATCAAAAGTTTTTCTTAAATTACTATCTATCTTTTCATTTCTAACTAATTTTATTACTGCACTATCTACTTTTGGTATAGGAACAAAATTATCTTTTCCTACCACAAATTCTAAACTTACATCAAATCTACTTTGAACTAGCACTGTAAAATACCCATAATCTTTAGTATGTGGTTCCGCCGTTATTCTTTCGGCTACTTCTTTTTGAACCATCAACACCATTTCCCTTACCATTTTATTATCCATTAACTTTGTAATAATCGGTGTTGTTATATAATAAGGTAGATTTGCTACAACAATGGTATCTCTACTTAAAATATCATCTAAATTTACCTTCATAATATCAGCATATATAACATCTAAATTATCTATTTTCTCTAGATATTCCTTTAATCTGGTATCAGTTTCGATAGCTAACACTTTTCCTTTTTTAACTAAATGTTTAGTTAGTGCGCCGGCGCCGGGACCAATTTCTAGGATTTGTTTATCATTATCTTTAACTAAAGATGTAATATCTTCCAATACTTTTTCATTGTTTAAAAAATTTTGTCCCAAACTTTTCTTAAAATCAAAATTCATATCTTAACCTCTAAAAAAGCAAGTTTCTACTCGCTTCTTTTCCATCCATATCTTAATACATCATAAGTTACATCTCTTCGACCTACATATTTATAAGCGTAACTTTCACTTTCTACAAGTAAATCTAAAGCTGTACCCCCAACACCTCTATCAAGAACAATAGCATATATTTCATCTTCGCCATCCATGGAGTAATCTATTTTTACAACACTACCACACGCTAAATTATATTGTGAGGCTGCCACAATTCTTAAAGTTCCATAATCACTATCATTATAAGTTACAGTTTTATCTCTTACGTCTTGTCCAGTACACCCTAAATGTCCATTACATAAAGGACAATCCGCCGCATACCCTGTTAAACTACCGACTATAGTTTCTTTAACCGCATAAATATCATTAGCTACTATTTCTTCAATTTTATTACTCATTGCTATTAAATCAATTGTTTTATTTAAATTAGCATTAGTTTTTTGAGTCTTTACAACTCCCGAACTATTACCAAGTATTAATAACAATGTTACCATACAACCTAATTGCACAAGTGTTATTACTTTTTTTAAATATTTCAAAGTAATGCACCTCCACTAGATAAAAGTATATCATTAATCATATTTAAAGTCAAAAAATGAGTACCTTTTACCAATAACTGTTAATTATAAGCATTTGTACTCATCTAATTAATTATATGTTTTAATTAGTTATTTATTCTCTAAACTATCTATATATCTTTTAAAACTTTCTTTGCTTTTAAGATCTTTTATCATATCTGGTTTAAATTCATCTAAATAATCTATTATCACATCAGCATATTTATTAAATTCATTAGGATTTAAATTAGAAAAATATTTACATATCCCCTCTTTTTTATTAACTCTTTCTAAATAGAAAGTTAATAAATTACTAGTTCCAACTCTTTCTTTTGCTAATAAGACTATTGAAACTAACCTTTCTCTAGTACAATAATACTTAGGTTTAGAAAAATCCTTTGCCATATCAAACATTATTGCTATACATCCTACAAATAAGTCACTAGTTCCATCATTAGGAAAAGTCTTTGTAGCAAATTCTTTTACTTTATCCATAGTTTTTGTTTTTTCATATTCTTCATATAATTCCATTAATATTCTATCTATCATAATTATCTACTCCTTTTTCTTATTTTTCTAATACATAATAACCATTTATTACTTTACCAAAAACATAATCTCCACTTTTCCATTCCACTATAATATATTTCTTACCTAGTAATTCTTTATAAGTATATTTTGATAAAGTGTCTTGAAGTATTAAATCAATAATATAATCTTTAGTATATTTAGTATCAAAACTTTTTCCTCCTTTATATACTACACTAACTATTCCATCTTCTTTAAAATCTAAAGTATTTAATGATAACATGTCTTCACTACTTTGTAATTTTTCTGGATTAAAACTATAAGGGCTATTAATAAAATCAACCGTCTTCCATAATCCTATTAATCTTTCATCCGCTACATATGGCACATTAGTATTATCTTTTGTCTTAATTTCTTCTACACAATAAGCTTTGTTATCAATATTATAATATACTGCTACTTTACTATTTTTCATATCTAATGGATCCATAATAGTTAAATACAATTTATCATTAATTAATTCATAATGATTAGGTCTTCCATTTATATAAATTGTATCTTTAGTCCAAGATATAACCCAATATGGTTCTCCATTAGGTAATAAATAAATTTCTTGAATTTTGAAATCATCCTCTACAAATTTTTCTTCTTTAGCACTTTCTAAATCTTGTGCTACTCCCAGTAATCCCCATTTTCCTATAACTCTTTCATCATTAATAAAAATCATTTCTATATCATTCCTTCCTTTTTGAAGGGAAAAATGTTTTAAATTGTTTATTTTATCTTTTAAGTCTTGTATTTGATTTTGATAATCTTTTATTTTATCTTCTATATTAACATTTTTAAAAGTTCTTATTTCTTCTAATGAAAAACCTAAGTTTTTTAGTGCTATTATATTTTGCATCGTAATTACATTTTCTAAATTATAATACCTATACCCCGAATATATATCTACATAACCAGGTATCAATACTCCTATTTCTTCATAATATCTTATGGCTTTTACTGACACATTAAATAAATTAGCAAAATCTCCTATTTTTATTAGTTTTTCATTATCCATTTTAAACCTCTTTT
>CANRME010000070.1 GCA_947631655.1 uncultured Bacilli bacterium
ATCACTTCCTTAAATTCTATAATATTTTGGTTAATATATAAAGAACATATTTGCTAATAAGTAAGATTATTATATCATAAATTAGAATAAATAACACAATATATAAGCTATTTTTTAATTCATTTATTATTAAACTATTAAAATCTTTATCTTTATAGATAAATTTTCCTAGTACATATTTACTTATTCTAAATAGCTTTATTAATAACATAATTAATAAAAAGATAAATATCCCCTTAAATAGTATTTGATATAATAAATTAAATATAATTCCTTTAAGACCATACATATCTTTTAAAAGACCAAAGGTAAAACCAATCGATAATCCTTCGTACATTAAATACATTACACCACCAAAGTAAAAAACCACACTTATACTTGCTAAATAAAGTAAAATAATTAAAATAAGATGGCTAAATATATTATTAATTCCCCCATTTAATAAGCTTTTTAAATCCCCTACTCCACTTACTAAAGAGTATCTTATTTCTTTATCTTGTTTAAAATAAAAAATAAGTCCGATTACTAAACTTACTCCAAACAAAAAAGTAAACACTACAATCATTGTTTTAACTCTATTCTTCATTAAATTTTTCATTTTTTTCTCCTAGTTAATCTTATTTACTTTAAAATAAAATTATGATAAAATATGGGATGTGTTTTTAAGAAACAGGTGAAATTAGTTAATGAAGTTAAAAAACGAAGAGAAAATAAGAGCTAAAGTAAGTACTATAAATGAACGTCTTAAAAATATCGATAATTTATCTCTAAATGAATTAAAATTACTCTATAATGATCTAATTTATAACAAAACTTACTTTATAAATGATACATTTAAACAAAACATCCGTATTCCGAAAAATATTATTAAATTTATATGTGTTCTATTTGATACTTATCTAATGTTTATATTTGGGTTTAATATCACAATATTTTTACTTTTTCTTTTTGAAGTAGAAGGACTTAGAATATTTGAAGATATTATGTATGGTAAAGAAAGTGATAATTTTAAAATTACTTTACACAATTTAGAAGAAGAAATAAGTAATAAAATTTTAAATACGCCTAGCAAAGAAATAAAAAGTCCTGAAAATAAAGAAATTGTATTAAACTCTAATCATTCATTAAATAATTCTATGAAATTAGTAAGAGCACTTAAGAAGAGGGAATAAAAATGCCTAATAATTTAGAAAAAGAAATAAATTATATTGTTGCTTATTTAAAAAGTCATAAAATAGAAGATATGAATACTTATACTCTGTTTAGATTTTTAGATTTTTTAAAAGAAAATGAAGAAGCTTATATTAAATATAGTGGTAAAACAAACATTAGTAATAAAATGACATCTTTATGGAATATTCTAAGTATTGCATTAAGTTATTGTATACTTTTAAAAAGCAATTTAATAATATCATTATTAGTTGGTGCGGGTTTAATATATATCCCAAACATTACTCTTTCCAAATTTAGTGTAATGGAGTATAATGAATTAGTAACAAGAATAAACGATACTATTAATAAAAGACTTGCTGAAGAAGATAAATTAACAAAGAAATTAATTTAATAGTAATATAATGAAAGAAGGTAATTATGAAAAAGAAAACGCAAAGAACGGCAGTATGGACAATGCTTATCCTAATGTGTATAGGAGTAGTTGCTACTTTAGTTGCTTATTTTATTCGATAAAAAAAGTGCTATTTTAAATAGCCTTTTTCTTTTACTTTTCTTTAATTAAATTGTTATACTCATTAGCTAAAGCTTCCGTTGTAAACTCTAGCTTTTCATTATTAATTGTCCAATTATTTTGATTTTTTATTAGAAAATCTAATACTTTATTATAGTAAGTAAATACTTCATCTACCCTACTTTGTAAATCTTCAAGTTCTTTAACTGTTTCCGAAATATCATCTTCAATATCATAATCAACCATTAATTCTTTATATAAATCAATGTAATAATCACTTAAATCTTTATCTTCTATTAAACTTAGAATGTTTTCTTTACTAGTTAGATTAATTATTTTTTGAATATTTTCACTTATCTTACTTTGGGTAGTAATAATATACTCTTTTGAGGTTTTAAATTCTTTACCATCCAATTCATAATTTTCAATCGATAAGATATTCTTAAGTTTATCATTATTAGTTAGTTCAATTATTTCTCTGGCTAAAGTATGGTATTCGTGCCAAAAATTCTTTATTGTTTTTTCCACCACAGCATAATCTTTAGTAGTTTTAATATGCATATCTATTTCATCGGTAGTAAAATCTAAATTCGTAATTTTATTTACTTCTTCCTTTAAAATTTTTTCAGCATTTAACTCTCTTACAATAAAGACCGCTCCCACAATAATAATTATTGATAAAATAATTCCCCCCGCGATAATTAATTTTCTTTTTACATTATTCTTTTTCATATTTCTCCTTAACTTTCTAATTTAACACTAACAAGTTTACTTACTCCACTCTCTTGCATAGTTATACCATATAATGTATCGGCATATTCCATAGTTTTCTTTTTGTGAGTTATAACAATAAACTGACTACTATCTTTCTTAGCTACTAAGTATTTACCAAATTCGACGACATTAACGTCATCTAACGCCGCTTCTATCTCATCTAATATACAGAATGGCACTGGTTTTACATTAAGAATCGCAAATAATAAAGATATAGATGTTAAAGTCATTTCGCCACCCGATAATGATGCAATATTTTTAATTTTTTTACCTGGTGGACTAGCCATAATTTCTACTCCAGTTGTTAAAATATCATCTGATGTAAGTGCTAAATGTGCATCTCCCCCTTTAAATAACTTTTTAAATACCGTTGCAAATTCTAAATTTACTTTATCAAACGTTTCCTTAAATCTGGTTATCATAATTTCATCCATTTCCTCAATAACCTCTAATAAAGAATTAACACTATCATTAAGTTCATCTTTTTGCTTAGTTAAATAAGTATATCTTTCATTTAAACGCTCATATTCTTTAATACTACCAGTATTTACGTCTCCTAAGTCCTTAATTTTATTTTTAAGACGAGCAACATTAGTTCTTACCACTTCCGCATCTCCTACTAAAGGATAATCATTCGCCGCTTTCTCATAAGTAATACTATAATCTTCATTTAAATTCAAAATTAAATTATCAAGTAATACATCTAATTTACCTAATCTAACCTCAATATCTTTAGCTTCATTAAACATTTTATTATAGCTTTCTTTTTCTTTATTAAGGCTTTGTTCAATACTGGCAATTTCAGTCGTGATCTCTGACTTATTATCCTTTAATTTAGTTATTTCACTCATCTTTATTTCTTTATCTTCTAAGGCTTTATAATAAGCTTTAATAACTTTATCTAATTCTTTATCTAAAGTATTACCTTTCATACTTTTTGAACCATTAAGTTCGCTATTTGCTTCATTAAGTTCTAAGTTTAAATCATTTAAAGAAGTAGTAAAACGGGTTTTTCTTTCCATTTCTAATCCTAAATTATTTCTTGAAGTCATTATTTCATCAATTATCTTATTTAAACTATTTTGATACTTTTCTTTCTCTTTTTCATAATTAGTTAAATCATCTTTATTACCTATTAATTCTTGTTTCATATTTTCTAATAAAGTACGTTCTTTAATTGTTGATGAAGTAATAATACCGCCAGTTATTGCTCCACCACTTGCTAATACTTCACCCGTTAAAGAAACAATTTTAGCTTTATAATTAATTTTTCTTCCTAATACATTTAAAGCATCAATGTCTTCTACTACTAAAATATTTCCTAACGTATTTAAAGCAATAGTTTTATATTTATCTTCATAATTAACTAAATTTGATGCTACACCAATGTAACCTTTAGTACTACTTGCTAAATCTAAAATTTCTTTATCTAAAAATCTTGGTTTGATAACATTTAAAGGAAAAAATGTAACTCGCCCTAACTTATTTTGTTTTAAATAACCAATCGCATTTTTAGCACTATCCTCATCATCCACAATAACCACATTTTTATTAGCTCCTAAAGCTACATCGATAGCCAGTTCCATATTATCTTTTGGTTTAATCGCATTTCCAACATTAGTATAAATTCCTTTTAATCTTTTATTTTCTAAAACATATTTAACGGCATTTGGAAGTAACGCATTGCTTTCTAACATTTCCGTTTTAATAGCAATTTGATTATCTAGATAGACATTCTTTCTTTCCAATTCATTAATCTTATTATTAACCTTATTTAAATTATCTTGTAAAGTATTATTTTCTTTAGACAAAGTATTAATTTCTTCATTAATTTTATTTATTGTTTCTTCACTATTTTTAATGTCGGTTTCAATGACATTTTTATTTTTCATCAGTTTAGCAATTTTTTCATTTAATTCTACAATTACCATATCTAATTTATCGTTATCAATACTAAACTTTTGTCGTTCAATTATTACTTGTCTTTCTTTGGCTAACTCTGCGATTTGTTTTTCTAATTCAATTAAAGATGTATTTTCTTTTTCAATTTTTTCATCTAAAACGATACTTTCTAACTTTAATTTTTCAACATTTGCTTGGGTCTTTTTAGAAGCAGTATCATAATCCAAAGTACTATTATTAAGAGTTTTTAACCTAGCTTCTAACGTTTTATATTCTGCGGAATAATTAGTTATATCACTCGCAATTAAAGAAATTTCCATTCCCTCTAAGTCTTTTTTATATTCTTCGTATTTTAAAGCCATTTCTCTTTGTTCTTTTAAAGGATTCAAAGTCGTTTCTAACTCTTTAGTAAGTAAATCAATCCGGGTAATATTTTCATTAGTTTTATCAAGCTTTTTTAAAGTTTCTTCTTTTCTTGTTTTATATTTTAAAACTCCAGCGGCTTCTTCTAAAATTGACCGTCTTTCCTCTGGTTTGGCCAAAATAACATTATTTATACTTCCTTGGGAAAAAATATTAAATGCTTCTTTTCCTGCTCCGGTATCCATAAATAAATTAATAATATCTTTAAGTCTTACTTTTTCATTATTGATAAAATAATCATTTTCTCCAGTTTTATATACCACTCTTTTTACTTCTACTTCGTTAAATTCACTTTTTAAATAATGATCTGTATTATCAAATATTAAGGCGACACTTGCTCTAGTAGCCCCCGCTCTTGAAACGCTACCAGCAAATATTACATCGCTCATCGAATTAGTTCCTCTTAACGCTTTAACAGATTGTTCTCCTAAAACCCAACGAACGGCATCAACAATATTACTTTTACCACTACCATTCGGCCCTACTATCGCCGTAATATCATTTTTAAACTCTAAATCAATTTTATCCGCAAACGATTTAAACCCATTTATTTTAATACACTTTAAATACATATACATCCATCCTTATTGCTTAGCTTGTTTTTGATAAGCATCCTTGGCGGCCATTTGCTCGGCTTCTTTTTTACTTTTACCCGTACCCTTGCCATAAACCATATCATCAATTTTTACTTCGACTGTAAATGTTTTATCATGTGCTGGTCCACTTTCTTTAATAACTTCATAAGTTAAAGTTTTTTGGTCTGTTTGCACAAGTTCTTGTAAAGCACTTTTATAATCACTTAAAAAATGTTTATTATTTTTAATATCAGGAACAATTATCTCATAAATATATTTTTTAGCTACTTCCATTCCTTGATCAAGATAAATAACTCCTAAAATACTTTCAAATATATCGGCTAAAATTGTAACATTAACATCACTTAATTGGCCATTTCCTACTCTCACAAAGGGCGCATAACCTATTTCTTTCGCATATTCATATAAAGCATTCTCGCAAACAAAACTAGCCCTTTTTTTACTCATTTCCCCCTCAGGATAGTTAGTATTTAAATAAAAATACTCACTCATAATTAGTTGTAATACTGCATCTCCTAAGTATTCTAATCTTTCATAAGATAAAACATTATGCTCATTAGCATAAGATGTATGTGTTAAAGCTTGTAGTAATAAATCTTTATTCTTGATGTGAATACCGTATTTTTCTAGAAAGTTCATATTTTAATCACCATATTTATTATACCAAAACATTAAAAATAATTAAAGATATTTTACAAGTTTCAAAATATATAGTAAAATTATATTGGTGAATATGTATGAAATATATTCTCATAGCACTAATCTATTTATATAAGATAAGTCCTTTAGGTAGTCACTTGCTATGTAATTTTACTCCTACTTGTTCTACTTATATGATACAGTCTTTAAATAGATATGGTACTATTAAAGGGAGTATTTTGGGAATAAAAAGAATATTAAGGTGTCATCCTTTTGGAAAAGTGGGATATGACCCAGTCCCCGAGGATGATAAGAAGGAGAGTTTATGAAAAAATTTAGTAAATTACTATTATTAGTAGTTATGGTCTTTAGT
>CANRME010000071.1 GCA_947631655.1 uncultured Bacilli bacterium
GGAAGTATATTCTATCATGTAATAAACTGACATTTTAAAAAAACTTAGACTGACATTTCTAAAAAGGATTAACAAATTAATAGTTTTTTCTTGCCAAAAAAAGGAAAGTAGTATAGAATATTAACTTATTAAGGAGAATGGGCTCTAAAATGATATCTTCTAATTCTTTCTATTCTATTAAAAACTTCTCTCCCCATTCCTCCTAATATTTTATTTTTATTATATTCAACATAAACATCAAAATGTATTGACATTTAATAAAAAAAGTATATAATAATAGTTAATTGGTATCCAGAAAACTTTCGAAGCTCTGGGTCAATTTTTTTATATAAGAGGTAAAATGAAAGAATACAAAAGTAATATAGATTTATTAAACTATTTATTGTCAAAAGGAGTAATAGTTAAAAATAAGAAGCAAGCTTTACAGTATTTTGAAAGATACACTTATTACTCTATCATCAATACTTATAAAGAAGTATTTAAGAAAAACGGAAATTATGTGAATAATGTTACTTTTGAAGAAATTTTTGCCTTATATGAATTTGACAAAAACTTAAAAAATATATTTTTACAATATTCACTTGAAATTGAAATAATTATTAAATCATTAATTGCCAATATAGTAACAGAAAAATATGGAATAAAGAATTATTTAAAAATAAAAAATTTTGATTCTTTTGCAAATATAAGTTCAATTATCAAATTAATTAATAATATTAATCAAGAAATTCAAGAAAATTATGGAAAACATTTAGCTATAACGCATTATCAAGATAAATATGGTTTTATTCCTCCGTTTGTATTAGTAAAAATTTTAACTTTTGGACAAATTAGCAGATATTATGGTCTTTTAAAACAAGTGGATAGACAAAAAGTAAGTAGTTATTTTAATTTATCTGATAAAATATTAAAACAAATACTTATGAACGTCACTTTAGTTCGTAATTTTAGTGCACACAATAATAGATTGTATACATTCCATAGCAAATTTTTTATTAGTTTTAAATTAATTGATAAATCATATAACATTAGTGGTAATTCAACAAATATTTATATGATAATGAAATGTATGGAACTATTACTTGATAAAAATAGAAAAAAACAATTTAATAGACAAGTTAAAAATGAAATAAAAAAATTAGAAAAGAAATTAAAATCAATTAATATTAAAGATATTTTAAATATAATGGGATTTCCTAGTGTATATTAATTTTTTTAAGGAATATAATAATATTAATTGGTATTTAGGAAACTTTTGAAGCCCTAAGTCAATTAATCCTAACTCTTTTAAGAGTTAGGTTTTTAAATTATAAAATATTTTTAAAAATCCATTGGATTAACAGGAAATATTCTTCCATCACAATCATCATTAGTACAGGGAAAAGATGGTAAGTTATTATTTCCATTAATTTCATTTAAATTTTTTAAATTTCTTATTAAATTCGCTGGAAATTTAGTTTCCATTCCACATTTAGAACATTTATATATAATACTTTTGGACTTATTAGCTGTGTCTTCATCTTCGCATAATTTAGTAAAATCTACTTCTAATACTTGTGCAATTCTCCATATCGCTCCAAAAGAAAATGTATGAAGATAAGAAGACTCTATTCCTCTAATAAATGCTAAAGAATAATTAATTTTATCAGCTAATTCTGCTTGTGTCCAACCTTTTAATTTTCTATATTTTTTAATATTTTTACTAATTATTTCATATATATAATTTTCGTCTTCTTTGCTAAAATTCATCTTCATACCTCTTATCAAATATTTTCTAAAATTATTATCTCATAAAAATAATATCATCTGTAAATATCATTAGTATTACTATTTTGTTAAAGTAATAAAAATAGTATTTCTTTTTCAAAAAAAGTATGATAATATTATATCTAGATATAATATGAGGTGATATAGTTCGATGAAAGCGTTTAATCCTGAAAAAGAATTAAAAAAAATCCAAAAAAGAAATAAAAATAAAGTAATATTAGGTGTAATAGCTTTGTTATTAGTTATAACCATAGGAAGTAGCTATGCCTTATATCAAATAAAATATAATAAAAAAATTATATATACAACAGTAGAACCTTTTTATAATAAAGATATGCAATTAGCTGTTTATGTTAATGGAGTAAGAAGAGAAGAATTTCCTACAAAACAAGAACAGTTAGATTATATTGGCATTGATTGTGAAAAAGATGATATTACAACGGCTAATTGGAATAGTGTTAATTGGAAACTTGAATTAACTACTAAAGGTCCAAATAAATGTACAGTATTTTTTGCAAAGTCACAATCATTTAGTGAAATAATACAAGTAGATAATAAAACCATATTAAATGATGATCCAGATAAAAACCTAAGATATGTAGGAATAGATCCAAATAATTATATTTGGTTTAACTGTAATGATTATAATCTTTTATCCCAAGAAACAGCAAAAACTAAATGTGAGAAATGGCGAATTATCGGATTATTTAATAATATCACCAAATCGGATGGAACAAAAGAAAACCTAGTAAAAATAGTTCGAGCAAAAGCTATAGGTTTTATTCCATGGAATAATGCAAGTATAAATAATTGGACAGAAGCAAGTTTACAAAAAAGTTTAAATCAAGAGTACTTAACCGAAAACAATGATGGAAGTTGGATAATAAGTGAAGAAAACATTAAAAGCGATCCACTTTACACACCTGTTATTAGTACAAATTACAAATCAATTACGTTTAATACCTTAAATATGATAGAGCAAGTAACATGGAATATTGGAGGATATAATCATACTACATGGTTAGCAAAAGATATGTATACAGACGAAAGAGGAAATATAGGTGTAGCAAGTAATCCAACTACAACAACTTGGACTGGCAAAATCGCTCTTCCCTATGCAAGCGACGTAGCTTATTCAATTGAAGAAAATATTAGAAATAAATGTTTACAGTCATCTTTACAATGGTCTGATATAACTTTAGAATGTGCGACAAATTTGTGGGTTTATGACGACTCATACCATTATACATTAACTCCGGCAGCGCCACCTAGTCAAACGAGTGTTTTAACATTTAAGCAAACTATTGGAGGTAGTGGTGATAGTGCATTCTATTCACACTACATAAGTCCATCTCTATATCTAAAATCCAGCGTCAAAGTACTAGATGGAAATGGAAGTAGTGAAACACCATATATCTTAGCGCCATAATAATATTTATTAAAAATTGATTGTTAATAACTCATAAGTTATTAACTTTTTTTAATTAGTTTAATTAGAAAATATTAAAATATATACCACTTATATTAAAATATAGAAAAAAGATAAAGCTAAAAATTAGCTAAAAATTAGACAAATATTATAATAATTGTTATTCCTTTTTTCGACAAAATATGATATTCTTATTATAAGAATAAGAGTAGTTAAACAAAGCTAAAACTTATTTTTGAAAAATCTTTAATACAAGGAGGTAAATATAATGGGATTTATTAAGGCTTTTTCAGGTGCTTTAGGAGGCACATTTGCAGATCAATGGAAGGATTTTTATGGACCTAAACCTGGAGTTCCAGCTACAGCAGCTATATTTCAAGCAGCTCCAAATGGAACAAATGCTGGGCGTGGTGAAAATACTAAAGGTTCAGATAACATTATTACTAATGGTAGTAAAATAATTGTTCCTGAAGGAACAGCACTTATTACTATGCAAGATGGTCAAATTACTGGTTTAATTACGGAACCAGGTGGATTTGAATTTAGATCAGATGATCCAAATTCAAAATCAATGTTTGCTGGAGACGGAATTCTAGCATCAACTATTTCAGAATCTTGGAATAGATTTAAATTTGGTGGACAACCAGGAAGTGAACAATTAGCATTTTATGTTAATTTGAAAGAAATACCAAATAATAAATTTGGAACAACGGAAAAAGTAAGATTTTTTGATTCTTATTTAAATGCTCAAGTTGCATTACTTGCTAGAGGTAGTTATACTTTAAAAATAGTTGATCCGTTATTATTTGTTAAAAATTTTGTTCCAACACAATACTTACAACCAGGAGCTCCTGTATTCGACTTTGCTGATATGGAAAATGCTGCCGGTGAACAATTATTTAATGAAGTAGTAGGATGCTTACAAAATGCATTATCTCTTTATACTAGTGATGAAAGTAAACAAAATAGTATCATCAAAGTTCAAAGTGATCAATTAGGTTTTGCTAGATCATTATCAACAGTAGTAGAAAATGAATACCAATGGAAAAGTGGAAGAGGTCTAGAAATTGTTAAAGTTGCTATGACTGGTCTTGACTATGATGAAACAACTCAAAAATTAGTCGATAAAGTAGCTGAAGCTGATGCTTTTACTGGTGCGAGAGGAAATACTTACATGCAAATGGCTGCTGCTCGTGGTATAGAAGCTGCTGGTGAAAATGGTGGCGGTGCTGCCATGGCCTTTATGGGTATGGGAATGAATGCTGCTGGTAATATGATGGGCGCAGTTCAACAACCAACCCAACAAACTCAATCAGCCCAACCATCTCAACCTGCAAACCAAGATCCAATGGCCGTACTAACTGAAAAGAAAAAATTACTAGATGCAGGCCTAATTACTCAAGAAGATTATGATAAAATCAAAGCTCAATTATTAGGAATATAATTATGCAAAATGGTGATATTACAACTAATAATCAAACTATAGAAAACACAAGTAATGGCCCTACAATTGTTAAAACTGATGTTGGTGCTAAAGACGGACAAAATAAATGTCCCAAGTGCGGGTCAACCGATATTGCTACTAATACCAATACAGGGAAATTAAGATGTAATTATTGCCGTTATGAATTTGTTCCAGAAAAAATTTCTGGTATGGTTGAAAATATAAGTGAACTACAAGGAGAAGTTATCGGTTCTGGAGCAACTGATATAGTTGCTGATGCTAATGATGTTTTGACTTTTAAATGTAGTAGTTGTGGAGCAGAAGTCGTAATAGATACAGCTTCTGCTTCTCAAGCTAGATGCCACTGGTGCCGAAATACTTTATCAGTTAACCAACAAATTCCTAATGGTTCCATCCCCGATGTTGTATTGCCTTTTGGGATTAATAAAGAAACTGCCAAATCAGAGATTGCCAATTTTGTCGGTAAAAGAAAGTTTTTTGCTCATCCTAAATTTAAAGAAGAATTTACAACCGAAAATATTATGGGAGTATATTTTCCTTATATGTTAGTTGATGTTAATGCTCACGCTGTCTTTACCGGTGAAGGGGAACATCAAACTAGAAAATATTTTAGAGGTAGTGGAAATAATACCCAAGCATATTATGATGCAGATTTATACCATATCGAAAGAGAATTTGATTTAACAATAAATGGTTTATCTGTAGAATCAAGTTTAGATAAACTTAATAATATGTCTAGTAATAAAACTAATAATGTTATAAATGCCATAATGCCTTTCGATGTCGAAAATAGTGTTAAATATAATGCTAATTATTTAAAAGGTTCCACATCTGAAAGAAGAGATACAAATATTGAACAACTAAGACCAATAGTAGACACAGAATCAAAGGATATAGCCAGATATGCAGCTAATGAGTTATCTAATCAATATGATCGTGGAATTATTTGGAAACGTGAAGAGTTAGATATAAAAGGACAACAATGGGTATCAGCATATCTTCCAGTGTGGTTATATAGTTACCAACAAATAAAAGGGGATAAAAAAATATTACATTATGTTGCTGTAAACGCTAGAACCAAAGAAACAATGGGAAGTGTTCCAATACATATGCCTAAATTGATAGGTGTATCTATACTAGTTGAAATACTAGGAATTCTTGCAATGTTATATATCGATTTTGATTATAGTTTCTTATTTTTACTAGCTGGTGTTTTATACTTCATATTAATGTTTATAAGATATCGTAATGCTAATGCTAGACATACTTATGAAACCGAAACTAAAAAGACTACATCAAATTTAAGAAAAGTTGATAATTTCATTAGAACTGAACAAGGTCTCACGAATGCTACTATGGATGGAGCAAACAACACAAGAGTTAATGGCGCTGCTCCAACTAGTCAAATTTTAGATTCTTTTTCAGGGCAAAATATAAGTAATAGCATTATTAATTCTGTAACAAATAATAGTGCTATTGCGAGTTTTATAAAAGATAATATAAATAAAGAACATCTGGTAAAAGTCAAGAGGTAAAATAAAAAAGTTTTAGATATATTTTTAATATATTTAAATAAATTAGCG
>CANRME010000072.1 GCA_947631655.1 uncultured Bacilli bacterium
TTTGAGGAAAATACAGAAACAACCGGAGATATAACATGTAAATATACTAATAATAATGATGGAACCATAACTGAAAGTTGTATAAACCAAAAAACACAACAAGAAGCAAGTAATGGGGAATGGTATACTCATCCGGCATTTACCTTTAAAGGAACAACGGAAGAAAGTGGAACCGAGTTACCAGGAATATGGGTAGGAAAATTTAAATCAAGTGATCCGACAGACAGCACTGGAAAAAGTCAAGATATGATAAATGAAGTGACAATAATACCTAACCAAATGCCTGTTACATATAAACGATTAAATGTAGAATTTAATGCTACAAGGAATATAGAAAATAATATAAAATACGGAATAGAATCCACTAAAATAGATACTCATCTGATGAAGAATATTGAATGGGGAGCCATAGTATACTTAACACAAAGTGTATATGGTAAATATCTTAATAAAAATACTTGTATAAATAACAATTGTATAATTACATATAATCACGCTCTAACAGGTTGTAGCAGAAAGAGTAATACCGACGTTTACGAGGTTCTTTTACAATGTGAGGAAGATTCAGAATGGAATAAATGGGGAATTCATGCCTCCTCAACAAATAATATGTATGGTATATATGATATGAATTCAAGAATGAGTGAAAACGTAATGAGTTTTATTGTAGATAATTCTGGAATTTTAAGTTTATCAAGTTATGGATTTAAAGAATTACCATTAATTAAATATTATGATTTATATACTTATAGTGATAAAGAACTTTCAAATGACAGAGGACATTTAGGAGATGCTACTAGAGAAACTCAAAAAGAAATTGGAGTAAGTTATGGTGCTTGGGATAGTGGGTATTCGAATCTTTCTTTTAGCCAACATAATACTATTCATAGAAGTGGACTTAACCTAGGTATATTTGGGTTTAGACGTTATGGGCCATGGCTTGAAACAGATAACAATGTTACTTTTCGTGTTGCCCTAACCGCCCAAGATGGTAATGAGTAATTACTATGTCTAAAAAGCATAGTTTTTATTTGGTATAAAATGGTATCTATGTTATAATTTAAGTAAGAAGTAGGGATATTTATGGAAAGTGTTTATATTCATATACCATTTTGTAAAAGTATTTGTTCTTATTGTGATTTTTGTAAAGTTTTATATCATGGACCTTGGGTTACGAGTTATCTAAATAAACTAGTCGAAGAAATTAAAGAAAAATATCAAGGAGAAAAAATTAAAACTTTATATATTGGGGGTGGAACACCTAGTTCCTTAGGAAGTAAAGACTTAAAATATTTAATGGAAATTATTAAAGTATTTGATTTAAGTGAGTTAGATGAATTTACTTTTGAATGTAATATTGGAGATATAAATGCGGAATTACTTACAATTTTAAAAGAAAATAATGTTAATCGCTTAAGTATTGGCATAGAAAGTTTTAATCATAAAAAATTAGATTTTATGAAAAGAGAAAAATTATCACTAAAAGAAGTTAAAGATAAAATTAAGTTATGTAGAGATTTGGGTTTTAATAATATTAATGTTGATTTAATATATGGCATTCCTAAAGAAACAGATAAAGTATTAAGAAGTGATATTAAAAATATCTTAAAATTAAATATTGAACATATTAGTACTTATTCTTTAATTGTAGAAGATAATACGATGATTAAAGACATTATCCCAATTGATGAAGATACCGATGCTTACTTTTATGAAATAATTAAAAAGAAATTAAAACAAAAGGGTTATGTCCATTACGAAATAAGTAATTTTGCGAAAGATGGTTTCGAATCTAAACATAATTTAAATTATTGGAATAATGCGGAATACTATGGTTTTGGTGTAGGTGCTTCTGGTTATATAGGAAATGTTCGTTATACTAATACTAAGAGTATTACTAAATATTTAAATGGAACGTTTAATGGAACTGAAGAAATTCTTAGTAAAGAAGATGTTATGGCAAATGAATTAATGTTAGGTTTTAGAAAATTAAAAGGAATTAATTTACAAGAATTCTTTAATAAATATGGTGTTAATTTACAAGAAGCTTTTGATATTCAAAAGCCTTTAGAAAATAAAGATTTAATTTATCAAGATGGTTATTTATTTATTAATCCCAAAAAGATTTATATTATGAATGAAATATTAATACATATAATTTAGTGGTGATGTCCCATGTTTATCGCCCATAGAGGAGCTGCAACAAATATGAAAAAAGCAAACACAATTGCAGCTTTTTTAAATGCTATAAATAATGATAATTATGCAGGATTCGAGTTAGATATAAGAGTTAGTAAAGATAATAAAATAGTTGTGTGCCATGACCCATTTATAGATGGCTTACTTATTAAGGAAACTAATTATAAAAAATTAAAAAAATATAATATACCTTTGTTAGAAGAGGTTTTAAAACTTAAAACTGATAAGATTATATTAATTGAAATAAAAGACTTTAATATGAATTTAGATTTATTACGTAAGTTATTAGATAAATATCAAAATAAGAATATTTATATTATGAGTTTTAGTAAAAAGCCAATCGAAAAATTAATGGTTAATAAAGGTAGTTATAAATTAGGAGTATTAAATTATGTAATAAATAGTGATAAAAATTATCAAAAATATGATTTTATAGTTTTACTTAATCTTACTTTAACTAATGAGTTAATTAAATATTTTAAAAATGAAAATATCGAAATTTTTGTTTATGGAGTTGGTAAAAAAATAACAATTTTAGATAAAGATATTTATTATATTATTGATAATTAAATAATTTTTTGATATGATAATTTTAGAAAAAATAAAAGAGGTGTCCTAAAGATATGGATGATGAAAAAGATTTAACTAAAACAAGAGCTTTAACCGAATTAGAACCATTACAAGAAGAAGCTAAAAAGGAAGTAGAAAAGAAAGAAATAGAGGTTGAAAATCCAGAATTTGTCGATAGTGAAGAAGTAACTAAAGAGTTTACGATAGAAGAAAAAGATAAAAAGAAAAAAGAAAATATTATTGATAAGTTTAAAAAATTACCTAAAAAAACTAAAATAATCATTATTGTTAGCAGTGTAATAGTTTTATTACTTATTATTGGATTAATATTATTTTTAGTCTTAAGAAAACCTAAAGAAGAAGATGATACTCCAAAAGAGGAAGTTATTGTAAATGAAAGTACATATACTTATAAAAATGGTACTTTAATCATATATGATAGTGCTAAAAATACTTTAGGAGAATATGAATGTACTAATAAAGACGAAGAATTATGTTATGTTGCTTATTATGAAAATAATTTAGATGATTTTAATACAATGGAAATATATAAAGAAGATGAAATCTTATTAGATAGAAGTACTAATTATGGGGATTTAATATTTATATATGATAATCCTGAAGCTAAAGATGGCGAAATAACTTTATATAATTTAAAAGATAAAGAAGAGGTCGCTAAATATAAAAATATTAAAAAAGTTAATGAAGAATTAGCTATTGTTAATGATGATAACTATAAATTAGTTAGTTTAAAAGATAATAAAGTAACTACTATTGCGGAAGATTATACCTATATGGCTTATGAAGATGATTTTAAGTCTGATAGAGTAGTAGGAAGTAAAGATGATAAATACTATTTACTAGATTTTAATGGTAAAGTCTTAACAAGTAAATTAGATTCCAATGTTGTTATGTATAGTAATTCTTATATTGTATTAAGAAATAGTGATGCTTATAAAGTTGTTGATTATCAAAACAAAGCCATCCTTGAAGATGCTGAATATGCCTTACTTTATGATAAATTTATTGTATCTATTGAAGATCAAAAACTTTATTTAAAGAGTTATGAAGGCTTTAATTATAATTTAGATGGCGTAAAACTAAGTACTAGAAGTTATAAACCTACTAAAAAATATGATAAAGATAATAATTTAGTTAGTGAAGAAGAAGCCTTTAATTTAGAAGTTAATGGAAATACCATTGTAGTTCATAAAGAAGATGGAGATAAAACTATTGATTTATTAGAAGGCGAAAATAGTAAAGCGAAAAATTATTATAGCTATTACGATGGTAAATTATATTTCTATAGTGATGAAGAAAAGAAAGAGTTAATTGGAACTTACCCTTGTGAAAATAAAAATACCTTCACCAATAGCGATGGTATATTTAGTACTTGTGATGTTGCTATTCAAAGTAATTTTTCCAATAACTATAAAACTAGTGATACCTCATTTGGATTAGTACCAATTTATTATAATCGTTTTGTCTTTGTTAGTGATAATTCTAATCTAACTTCAGAAGATTCTAAAGTAATTTATCTATACGATTTAAAAAATAAACGAAAACTAGGAAGTTATAGTGAAGTAGATGCTGGTACTAAAGAAAACTTTGGGAATGTTAATGTTGATACTAACATCTTAGCTAAAAATAAAGATGGTAAGTTTGGAATGATTACTTTAGAAAGTAGTGGTGTCAGTGCCACATACCGTAGTGATTATAACTTTAAAGTAACTAAAATGGAAAGATTTGGTAAAGATGTTATAGTTTTAAAAGATGGTAAATGGGAAGTATTAAGTAGTGATGGAACATCCAAAGGGGGATTTAATGGAAAAATTTTAGATTATTTAGATAAATATTATTTAATAGAAGATAATGGAAAAGTAAGAGTATATAATTTAGAAGGATTAAAAGATATTGGTAAAGATGGTTATGATTATGTAAAACTTACTACTAGTTTCTATGTCTATGTAAATAATGGTAATTTAGGAGTTAAAAATTATGAAGGAAGTTCTTTATTACTAGATGATGAAGAAGTTACTATCCCTGTAGCAGTGACTGATTATAATAAAAATTTAAGAATATCTATAGTAGGTAGTAAAGGAACAATAACTATTTTAAATGGTAATGGTGAAACTCTAGAAACTCATACATTTAGTACTAAAGTAAATACTTGGGAACCTGATAAACCAGTGGATGATACGGAGGAAAACGATGCGGATTAGAAATAAGAAAGTTCCTATAATCGTTTACTCTTTATTACTAGTAATAATTCTTCCTTTAACGGGATTAAGTATTTATTTTCATAATTTAGGTTATGGTATTGGCAAAGAAAGAGATAGAAATGTAAATAAGTTATTTAAATTTGAAGGTAAATTATATTTCTATGAAGAAGGAACCTTAGTAGGAACCTATACTTGTAAGTCAGAAAATTGTGATTATGCTATGGAAACAATGGATGATAGTAATTATAATTTAGATTATTATGAAGATAATACTATTGATCAAATAAGAGGTTTAATTAATCATCGCTATGCTTTTATTACCGATAATAATGTATCAATGTTATATGATGCTTTAGACGGTGTAGTAGTAGGAGAATTTAATGCAATTAAAAATTATACTATTGGTTTAGCCAATAATAGATTTATTGTTATGTCTCCAGATAATTTATGGGGAGTAATTGATTTAAATGGAAATTTTCCTAATTTGATAATATCATATCAATATAATTATATTGGTGTTAAAAAAGTTTTAGATGAAACTGAAAATACCGCTTTAGCAAGTAATTATTATTTAGCATATGATGGAACGAATTGGAAAATAATCAATTCTTCCGATACAATTATGTCAGTTGATTTTAGTGAATCAATAAATAGTTATGATGATAACTCTATAATAACTTTAACTAATAATATTTATAAAATATATGATTATAATCAAAGAAGAATATTAGATTTTGATTATAAATATGCCCAATATGTAGGTAAATTGTTATTACTAATAGATTTTTCTAATAAAGTATATTTATATGATAAATCTTCAGGAACTATGTTAGATAAAGGTAATATTATGGATGTAAGTAGTTTAGAGATTAAAGAAGATAAAGACATTTATTATGATGGAGAATTAAAATTCTCTATCTAGAATATCATTTAAAATGCACTACAATTGGTGCATTTTTCATCTTGACGGGGGGGGGTGTAAAATGATAAGATATACACATAAGGTAGGAATGTGTATATATGAGAACTTTTAACCCCGAAAAGGAATTAAATAAAATTCAAAAAGGAAATAAAAATAAAATAATAATAGGTGTATGTTTATTACTATTAATAGTAGCCATAGGAAGTAGTTATGCCTTATATCAAATAAAATATAATAAAAGAATTATTTATACTACTGTAGATAAATTTTATAGTAAAGATATTCAAATATCTTTATATGTAGATG
>CANRME010000073.1 GCA_947631655.1 uncultured Bacilli bacterium
GAAGGAGTAACAGCAAAATACTTTGATGAAAACAATAATATAAATCCAGAAATAGTAGGTAAGAAAATCCCAATGGACGAAATTCTTCAAATGTATGTGTGGATACCAAGATACAAATACAAAATATTTAGTTTAGGAACTACTGATACTCCAAAACAAATTATAGAAATAGCATTTGAGAAAGATGATGAATCAACTGGAGATTTTGAATGTACATATGAAGTTAGCGCTGGAACCGTAGCAGAAAGTTGTCCAGGAATAGAAATAGGTAAATGGTATACACATCCCGCATTTACTTTTGGAGAAACAGAATTAAAAGGCATATGGGTCGGAAAATTTGAACCGAGTGATGCTGAAGATGATTTAGGGAAAAATAGTACTATTGGTGAAATAACGATATTGCCTAATAAAACAAGTATGGTATTAAAAAATGTAAGTACAATGTTTTTTTCAGAAAGAAATATAGAAGAACAAAATGCAGAAAAATATAATTTAAATTCAGTTCAAATCGATACCCATATGATGAAAAACATCGAATGGGGAGCAGTAACATACTTAACTCAAAGTATATATGGTATATATAAAGATGAAGAAACTTGTAATATAGATATGCCATTTAATGAATGTGAAGTATGGATTAATAATACAACTCAAGGTGTTGATAGCGAAGTTTCGGCAAATCGAAATGGAGGTACATATACCGGATGTGGGGGGGGGGGGGAGTTTAGTAAATGCACCAGTAGAATTGAACACAGAAATAGGGAAACCAGCTCAATGTAAAAAGGAAAATAGATGGAATCAAAATGGAGTAAAAGCAAGTACCACAGGAAATATATATGGCATTTATGATATGGCTGGTGGGGCATATGAATATATCATGGGACTTATAATAAATAAAGAAGGAACGGAACCATATTATAATAGTAATTATAGTGGTTTTAATAGTGGTAATATGCCAGAACATAAATATTACGATTTGTATAGTTATAGCGAAAATGCTAATTCATATGGAAGAAGTCATTATGGCGATGCCTCTAAAGAGGTTTTACAAGCATATAATACCGAATGGAATTCAGACCATGGTGATTTTCCTCATATAAATTCTTATGAGGTAACGCCTTGGGTTCTACGTGGTGGTACTTATCGTCTTGGTGACAAATCAGGTATCTTTACATCTTATCGTAACTCCGGGCAGGCTGTTGGTTATTTTTCTTTTCGTTCTGTTTTATCTGCTGCATAATATTTAAAATTATAACAAAAATTCTCATGATTATATTTGAGAATTTTTTATTTTGCTAAAAATTTTTTTAAAAAGAAGGAAATCAAGAAAAAATTGTTAATATATATTAATAGAGGGTGTAAAACATAAAACGACAAAATAGTTAGATTATATTTGCTATTATGTAGTAGTGATAATTATGCAAAAAATAAAAAAAGTATTTAAAATGGTCTTATTTTCTTCTTTATTAGGTTTTATCTTAGGTTTTATTACTTATAAGAATTATGCAAAACAAATAGAGATGGTCTTTTCTTCTGATAATAATTCTTATGCTTTTCAAGTGGGAGTATACAATACTTTGGATAGTGCCGAGGAAGAAGCTAATAATGCTAATGGCATAGTAGTAAAAGATAAGGATTTTTATAGAGTGTATATTGCTTTAGCTACTAATGAATCATTAAAGAATGAAATAAGTGCTTACTATGATAAACAAGGGATTAATTATTATATTAGAGATTTAGAAATTGATGAGTATTTGAAAAATAAACTCTCTGTTTATGAAGCCGTATTATCTAGTGTTGCAGAAAGCGATTATAGTTTAGTTATTAATAAAATGCTTAAAGAATATGAGAAAGGAGTAAATGTATGATTAAAGAAATAATAGAAGAAGACCAACCAAGAGAAAGATTTATTACTAAGGGAGTAAGTTCTTTAAGTGATGAAGAATTAATTGCTATTTTAATTAGAACTGGTATTAAAAACAAAAATGTTAAAGAAGTAGCAAGAGATATTTTGTTAGAAACTAAAGGAATAAATAATTTAGCTAATTATTCTTATACTAATTTAGCGAGTATTCCAGGTGTTGGTAAAGTTAAAGCTATTACTTTACTTAGTGCTTTAGAATTAGGGAAAAGAGCTTTAAAAAGTAATAATAAAGTAATAAAAATTGTTACAGATAAAGATATTTATAATTTATTTAAATATGATTTTATTAACGAAAAACAAGAAAAATTAATTGGAGTATTTTTAGATAATAAAAATCAAATTATTGCTAGTGAAACGATATTTATTGGAACTGCTAATCAAAGTATGGTCCATCCTCGGGAAGTATTTAAATTAGCAGTTAAATATAGTGCCGTTAAAGTAATCGTCGTTCATAATCATCCTTCAGGTAATCCGTATCCTTCTTGCGCCGACGATGATTTTACGAGAGTGTTAAGTGAGAGTGGGAAAATGCTTGATATTCCCTTAATCGACCATATTATTATTGGAAAGAATTCTTATTATTGTTACAATTTAAAACAAGTTATTGAAGAAAGTTAGGTGAAGATATGAAAACATGGGTAAAAAATATAAGTTTAATTTTAATAAGTATAATAATATTAATGCTATATTTCCCTTTAGTTAGTTTATTAACTCCTAAAGAAGATTGTGATAAGACTAAGTATAATATTTTACTAGCAGAAAGAGATAGTTTAAAGGCATATTTAGAAAGTCTTACGAATTTAAATTATAATGCTTATAATTATACCTATGGCAAAGTAGTATTAAGAGAATTATATAATTTTACGGAACAGTTAACGATTAAAACTAGTAAAGAGGTAAATAAAGGTTCTTTAGTAGTAAATGAAAATGGGGTAATAGGAATAATATCTCATACTAATAAAGATATTGCTATGGTAGAATTATTAACTAATAAAAATACCGCTCTATCAATAAAAATAAATGGATTATATGGGAAACTCAAATTTAAAAATAACTTAATTATTGAAGATATACCCAAAGAAAAAGTAAACGTAGGAGATGAAGTATACACCTCTGGTCTTACTAGTTATCCGGAAGGATTATTAATTGGCAAAGTTAATAAAATTGGTAAATTTATTGAAATAGAAAGTGAAGCCTTAACCAATATTAAATGGGTAATAGTTTTAGAAGGAGAAAGAGTATAATGATCTTTTTCTTAGGTGATTTTTTACTTTCTTCTTTTACTAATATATCTTCTTATTTACTTATTTTATCTTGGTTACCTAAAAAGGGTTTATATTTTTTAATAGAGGGGATAGTTTTAAGTATTATTACCCAAAATATTTTATATTTAGTAGTATTAGGTATGATGTTTTTAGTAAATAAATTCTCCAAAATAAAAGTCCGTAATGAATTAAGTTTTTTATATTTTTTTACTTTAAATTATCTATTATTTAATCTTCTTTTATGGGTTATAAGTTGGGGTAGTGCTTCTTCTTTAATATTTAATTATTTTTTTAATTTGATTTTAGTTTCCGTTTGTTATAAACTATCTAAATCTTACATAAAATTAAATAGGTGAAAGAAATGAGTGAAGAAGAAATTATTGCAGGATTAAAATCACGTCGAAATAAATACATGCAAACTAATAAAAAAATGGTTCCTAGTAAATATTTAAAAAATTTAATAACGAGGAGTTTATTAAGTATTATTGTCTTGTTACTTGGAATTATTATGCTTAAATCTAATAAAGATTTTTTAGTTGATAAGGTATTTACGAAGAATTTAGAATTTGCCAAAATTTCTTCCTTTTATGATAAATATTTTGGGAGTTTAGTACCAGAGATTCCTATTAAAACTCCTACAGAAACGGTATTTAAAGAAGAACTTACTTATCAAAGTAAAGATGATTATTTAAATGGCGTTAAATTAAATGTAAGCGATAATTATTTAATACCCGTTTTAAAAAGTGGAATAATTGTTTTTAGTGGGGAAAAAGAGGGATACGAAAATACGATTATTGTCCAAGGAACAGATGGTACGGATATTTGGTATGGTAATGTTTCTAATAGTGATTATAAATTATATGATTATGTAGAAGAAGGAGCATTACTGGGAGAAACTAACGATAATACTTTATATATAGTTTTACAAAAAGATGGGGAATTTTTGAAGTTTGATGAGTATTTTAAAAAAGATTAAGATTGATTTTACGACGTATTTTATTATTATCGGCAGTTTATTATGTGGGTGGTTTAAAAATATTTTATTAGTATTTATGATTATTCTAATTCATGAACTAGGACATGTTTGTTTTATTACCAAATATCATTATGAAATATTAGAAATACGTTTATATCCTTTTGGAGGTATAACCAAAACTAGAATGCCCATTAATACGCCGATTAAGAAAAGTGTTATTATTGCTTTAGGAGGCGTTTTATTTCAATTTTTATTGTTTATTTTTATGTTGCTAATTTATAAATTAGGTTTTATAAGATATGCTATTTATTCTTTATTTAATAAATATAATATCGCCATTATCCTATTTAATTTAATACCAATTATTCCTTTGGATGGTAGTATTATTTTAAAAAGCGTGTTAGAAGAGTATTATAGTTTTAAAACAAGTAATATTTTAATTAGTATTATTTCCTTTTTTATGCTCATAATTTATTTAAGTTTGAATTACCTTTATCAAATAAATAACTATATGATAGGAGGAATACTCCTATATAAAAGTATTATTTTTATAAAAAGAATACCTTATTTACAAAACTCTTTATATTTAGAAAGATATTTATATAAATTTCCGTTTAAAAAAATAAAATATATAAATAAGAAAGAAAAATTTAAGTTAGATACGTATCATTATATTAAAAAAGATAAAATATATTTAAATGAAGAAGAATATTTGGAAAAATTATTTGACAATCCCTTAAGTTATTGATATAATCTTAATGTTTTAAGGCTTTCTTAAAACCGCACTAAAAAGGTTTATAAAACAAGTAATTGTACCTTAAAGGCGTGTCTTAAATTTATAAAGGAGGTATATATGAAAGCTATATTCGTTACAGGTGGAAAACAATATTATGTAGCTGAAGGCGATGTTATCTATGTTGAAAAATTAGATAAAGAAGTTGGTTCTACAGTTACATTTGATGAAGTTTTAATGGTTGATGGTAATGTAGGTAATCCTTATGTCGATGGAGCTAAAGTAGAAGCTACTGTGGAAAAACAAGGACGAGGGAAGAAAATTACTGTTTTCCGTTATAAACCTAAAAAGAAATATCGTCTTAAAAAGGGACATAGACAACCTTATACTAAACTTACAATTAAAAAAATTATAGTTAAGTAATTATGATAAAGGTTAGTTATAATGCTTCTTCTGTAACTGTTAAAGGACATGCTTATTATGCTGATATGGGAAAAGATATAGTTTGTGCTAGTGCATCTAGCATTGTGATAACCAGTCTTAATGCCATATTAAGTATAGATAATAAGGCCTTAGATGTTACTGAAGAAAAAGGATATATTAAAGCTACTTTAAAAAGTAAAGATGAAAATATCTTAAAAGTATTTAATAATATGATTAATATGTTAAAAGAATTAAGTAGTAATTATCCTAAAAATATTACAGTTAGAAATGAGGAATAAAAGTGAAATTTTTACGTTTAGATATTCAATTATTTGCTCACGTTAAAGCTCAAGGTTCTACGCAAAATGGCCGTGATAGTGCTGGTCGTAGATTAGGAGCTAAAGCTAGTGATGGCGAAACTGTTAGTGCAGGAAGTATTTTATATCGTCAAAGAGGAACTAAAATGTATCCTGGTACTAATGTCGGAATGGGGAAAGACCATACTTTATTTGCTAAAATTAGTGGTGTAGTAAAATTTGAAAGATTAGGAAGAGATAAGAAAAAAGTTAGTGTTTACGGAGTTAAGTAAATACTAACTTTTTTAATGCTTTTAAAGAAAAAGAATGATATAATAATTTATAGGGAGGTTATAATTATGGGGTCATTTCAAAAAAGATTATTAAATAGAGTAGCAGGAGATAGTACTCTTAAAAGTTATCCCGAAAAAGAATTATTAGGTTCTGGAGTAACACTTAAAGAAGAATGGTTAAAAT
>CANRME010000074.1 GCA_947631655.1 uncultured Bacilli bacterium
CTTTTAAATCCTCTAACCTTTATCTTATCGCGTGATATTTGCTTCATTTAAAATCAACTCCTGTAACGCAAACATGATATTCTCGTCTTCCTTTTCCATATGGTCATAACCAAGTAAATGAAGTAAGCCATGTACACATAAGAAAGATAATTCTCTTTTCTCACTATGTCCATACTCTCTTGCTTGTTCTTGCATTCTAGGAATACATACATAGATGTCTCCTAAAACTCTTATATCATTATACACTAAATCTTCACTATCTTCAAATGCAAATGAAATCACATCTGTTACTCTATCAATCCCCCGATATTCTTTATTTATCTTCTCTATTTCCGCATTTCCCACAAAAATAATCGAAAAACAAGCATTATCAATTTTTTCATGTTTCAAAGCTATATTTAAAACATCTTCTAAATAAGCATAATCACTATATAAACCATTATCGGTTATCACAAAACTATTCATGCTAACACTCCAAATAATTTGGTATTATAAATATAAATACCAATTATAACTAATAAAATTATACAAACTAAATTATAAAACCATTCTTTACGAAACATACTCGGTAAATGATTAACAATCGCTTTAAGTCCAATATAAATCAAAAATCCTGCCAAAGAACCAGTAACATTTAATATAATATCATCAATATCAAACGCTCTTCCTATTTGTAATTGTACTAACTCTACCGTTAAACTAGTTATGAAAGTAATAATAAATATCGGTGTAATTTTTTGCGCTTTAATATATCTCGATACAAAATAACCAAAAGGAATAAATATTAAAATATTGCCAACAACATTATAGAAAAACATGGGACTTCCAAATTTATAACGTAATATTTCTGTAAAAGGAACTAAGTTTAATCCCGAATGCACACTTTCGGTAGTTGTTAAAAGATGGAACAATAAAAGGGCATAGATAAGAAAACCAAAATTTAATACTTCTTCATATAAAAGTATTTTTTTATGATTGGAATTTAAATAAGCAATTCTAACTGCTACCATAACAATCAAAAATATTACTAGCATTGGCCAGCTGGCTTTCAAAATCGCACCTATTGATTTTTCGATCATACTTACTCTCCCTCTTTTGGAATTTCAAAAGGGGTACTTTTCCCAATTTGTTCTTCCGTTGCTACAAAAGCTTCTATAATCATTTTACTACCACTTATACTTTTTTTCAAAACTTTTTTATATAAAATCCTTTCTTTCTCATCTAATTTTAAATTTATCTTCTCTGCAATCAAAGAATCGGCCTTAATTAAAGCTTCTTCTTCCGTTAAATTTTTTCTTTTTATTTTATATTCTAACTCTTCTTCTAAATAAAACTCATTCCCTAATAAACTAATTATTTTATAATCTTTTTCTTCATAATTTTCTAATCTACTTTTAAATATTTTGTAATCTACGTTTCCCCTACTATATTTTAAATTATATCTTTTCTTTCCCGTATAAATTTTTTCTTCTTCATACATGGGGATTTCCACATCCACGGTATACCACACTTCTGCATAAACGCTTCCCAAAGCACACGTATAACCTTTATTTTCTTCATTAAAACTAATAATCCCCGAAATTAAAGTATCTCCCTTATTAACATGGGAATTATTATGAACTACTGCTACTCCTTTAGAATTAGTAAGTTTAGTAATTACCCCTTCTTTTTCAGCGACGATATGACAATAACCGCTATCTTCTTCTTGTGGAGGGATAATTCTTTCTGTTACCTTTACTTCATAATCTAATCCTACTCTTTCTATTTCTAACCATTCTATTTTATCTTTATACTTTTCTAAAATATTTTCTTTAACTTTTTGTAAGTAATCAAACCTCTTTTTAAAAGTAAATCTTTTAATATGATATTTCTCTAGTTCTTCAGAAATAATATTCCTTAAATCAGTATCATTATGAATTATTCTTACTTCCATTGTTAAATTAGTAACAAAAAAGAAAAATAAAAAACCCCCTAAAAAAATAATAATATTTATTCTATTATCCCATATAAATTTCTTAAAACTAGTTAAAATATCTCCTTTAACTATTTTGTATTTAAAATACTTGGGTATTTTATCTAAATCACTCTTTAAAACCTCAATTATATAATAATCTTTTTCATCTTTTACATTATAAATATTTATTCCATAAGAAACTAATTTAAAAAGTACATTACTACTACTTTTAATCTTAATTATTACTCTATTCATAAGCAATTTCAATCTTTCTAATTATTCCAAATATTTGTAATTCTTTAGGTAACATACTTTTAATTTTAAAATCATTCCCCGTTAAATGTAAAATCCTTGTATCTAGTTTTACAATAACTTCTTCACTAGTTAAAGTTAATACTTCTTGGTAATTATAGATATAAATATAGTTATTAAAAAGCGCCATTAAAGCATTTTCATCATATAAAAAATTTTTAATATTTTTATAGATATTCATATAATTCACCACTAAATTATATGAAAAAAAGAACTTTTTATAAGTTCTTTGTAATTCTTTCTTTAACTTTTTTACTAACTAAAGCCATATCTGCTCGTCCATGAGTTTGCTCTTTTACTTTGGCTACAATTCTTCCCATATCTTTCATACTGGTCACAGACTCACTAGCAAATACTTCTTCAATTATTTTATCTACTTCTTCTTCACTTAAATCTTCCGGAACATAACTACTTAAAATTTTAATCTCATCTTCTAACTTTGCTACTTCCTCCGATTTATTATATTTCATATATTCTTCTATACTATCTTTACGTTGCTTAATTTGTTTTTTAATAACTCCTATAACTTCATCATCAGTTAAATCACTTTTTTTATTGATTTTTTCCATTTGTAAAGCACTTTTAAGCATCCGTAAAACCCCTAAAGTGAATTTATCTTGACTCTTCATAGCTGCTGTCATATCAGCCATTATTTTATCATTTAACATATTTTAAAGTCCTTTCCTAATCACGATGATGTTTACGAGCATTTCTAATCATTTCTTTTTTTGCTTCTCTTCTTTTTACTCCTGGTTTAGAGTAATGTTTTCTTTTTTTAAGTTCTGAAGGGACCCCACTTTTAGCGACTTTCATTTTAAATTTTCTTAATGCACTATTAATATCGCCATTTACCACAACTTTAGTCATTTTATCCCTCCTTCCGGGTTGCTACTTATGATTATAGCACTCCCTATAAGGTATTTCAAGCCATATTTTATGGTTTTGCAACAGATTTTGCACCTTCGAAATAATCTAATTCATCCATATATGGTTTAATAACATCATTTATTATTCCCTCATCTACATCAGATTCTAAAATATTTGTAATATCCACAAACATTACCGAATCCAAGCTAAGATTATAAACATTTTCCCATACTCCATCTAAGGTATTAAAAGAAGTTTTTAAAATAACATTATTATTTACAATACTTAATTGATATAAACCTGTCGCATTCACTTTAAAAATTCCTGAAAACATTTCCCAGTTTATATACAATGGATCATCATTCCCATATTCTTCTTTGACATAATCCACTTCAAAATCATGTATAACCGTTGAGCCTGCACCGTTGATAGAATTTAAACTGACCACGTCTTTACCAGTTGCTAAACCATTTCTAAATGCATAAAGCCTTAAATAATAATAGTGATCTTTTTCTAAAGGTGTTTCAATATTTTGAATAATTTTACTATCACCTTCATTTATCTTAAGACTTTTATATCCGTGATATGCTGTTACAAAATTTTCTTTATTTAAAAGATACATTAACTCTGCATTGGACCAATCATTATCTCCATTATCACTATGAGCTCCACTGCTTGTGTCTTTATTATCCCAAGAATAAGTACCGATTGATTCATTCTTAACAATTTTTACTAAATCTGTTTTATTACCATCTTCAATTGTAACATTTTTAAATACCCCGATAATGCGCCATCTTTCACAAGTACTTGCCGTTGGATTACTATAATCACTACAATTAAAATAAATATAATTATTGGGATTACTTCCCGTATACCGCAAATTATGATTAGAAGTTCCATCATCTGTTGTTCCTGCGGCATTACTAATAGCTTGGGTTAAAGGAGTTGTTAATCCAACACCTTTTATAGTATATGGATTATTATAAGTTCCATCCCCAGATACAAGTTTTATGCTATCTTTCAAATAGACAACAGGCCTAACATTTTTGGGGTCTGCTACTTTAGCAGTTATGACTTTTCCCGAGTTATCTTTAGTATAAACATAAGAATTTTCAGAAGCTTTATTTAACAACCATTCTTCTTTTATCGTTCCTAAAGATGATGCATTGCTATCGCTATAGAATAACCAGCTATTTTTTATACATTCATTACTCCATGAACTTACATTAGTACTTAAACATTGGGCTTTCGTTACACCGACTCCACCACTAGTAGCATATCCTAAATCACTAACATTTATTAACCCCACTTCTCCAGTCCACAATGGAGATGACCCTAAAGTCTCTACTGTATAAAATTGGGAAGGAGTAGTAGCTATTCCTGTCCCCAAAGACCATCTAACTCTTTCAATCATTTCTCTTGTAGAACTATTCTTTAAACCTGTAGTATTAAAACTACAATCTACTAATTTATTATTAGCTCCTACTGAACATTTCCCATTACTAGCATTCCAAAAAAGTCCATTATTAGCAACAATATTTCCTAACATATGAGACCCACCCGTCACAATGTCTGCATTAGTTAAAGTCCAAAATTCATTTGTTTCAAAATCCCCATTTTGTAAAACATTAAAAATATCTCCATACTTTCCTAAAATATTTTCATTTAAATCATCAACTATACCATCATTAAGATTATTAATTAAAATTCGATTATGGGCATACGTCACTATAATAGATGCTACTACTGCTACAAACACTAAGAAAAAAGAATATACTAAAGAAGTAGCAATAAAACCCTTATTATTCATTTCGATACACCTCATATTTTTATTATACCACGTATAATATATAAAAAGAAGACGGAAATTCGTCTTCTTAAACAATAAAAGTCGCTAAATAGGTACCTACTAATCTTCCAAAGTTTAGGATAAAATTAATGATACAGGAACATAGATTAAGAATAAGGGGTAGAAGCAAGATACCTATTATAATTTGTAAAACTTTATTGTTTTTAACTTTACTTAACATTTACGACCACTAACAATCATTTGAATAGCATTACCCACATTTCTTCCCAAATCCAATATGGTATCAATAAGACGCGCTATTGAATTTATAAAAGTCGCAGTAATACCTCCTCCTATAACTGTTAATAATTCTTGTTCTGACATATTTATAATCTCCTTTCTTTTTTATTTATTACATGCCAAAGGTCTTAAAAAACCATCTAAAACTCCAATCAAGAATATTCCGACAGCAGCGATTCCGGCAGCGATTTGTAATCCTATTCCGCCACCATTAACCTTCATAAGTTCTTCATTAGCTAAAACTTTCATCTTTAACCTCCTTTCTTAAAGGGATTTAATTTATTTATTAATGTCTTCTTATTACTTAAAATATTTAAAGATATTATTTCGTCATTATAAGAAACTTTTTTAGAAAGTTCTAACTCAACAGTTCGGTAACTTTGATAAGCATCCCAATCCGTATTTACTTCTTTTACTACTACTTTTTTAATATCTATTTCTTCACTTCCTATATAAACTTTTTTAGCATCGTTAATCGCTATATAATCATCTACTCCTGTAATTACTGAAATTACACAAGTATCATTACACGTAATATAACCTCTCGTCGCTAAAACATCATATTTTTCAGTAAAAAATAATAAATAGATAATAAACCCTAATAAAATCAGTACTAAACTTCCTAAATATTTAATATTAAATTTCTTTTGATATAACATTTCATTAGAATATACTTTATCCCTCATAACTTGCTCCTAAATTTATGATATTTCCCTCTGTATAATTATTTCGATGGGTTATATAAATTATCGTTTTATCTTGATAATACTTTTTTAACTCCGTAATAATGCGCTCTTCTTCCTTTTCTTCCAGTTGCGATAAAGCTTCATCTAAGATTAAGATTGGGGTGTTACGTATTAAGGCTCTCGC
>CANRME010000075.1 GCA_947631655.1 uncultured Bacilli bacterium
ATGAAATTTGAAAGTTATAAAGAAATTAAAAATATTATTGCCGATTATGTTAAAAGACTTGATAAATTACAATATAAGGGTTATGAAGAAGATAAGGCTTATTTAAAAGGCTTATGTACAGAATTTCAAAGAACTGTTGGAGATGAAGCGGAAAGAGTCATTAAAAATCATTTAGACGATTTTGGAAGAAATTTAGTACAACAAGAATTTTATGCTAAATTAAAAACACAAAAAACTTTTAAAAATATTATGTTTTTAAAAAAATTAGCTATTTATAATGATGAAAAAACTAGTATGGCAGTTAGTAATCTTTTAAATGATTATGTTGCTTTAATGTGGAAATATTATGGTAAAAAAACTGATGCTACTTTAGTATTAGGTATGTTAAGAATTAATGAAAGAGTTAATAATTTAAGGTGTACACTAATACCTAGTGCTAATACTAAATTAGAAAGAAAGTTATAATGCAAATTATAGCTTTTTTCTTTGGTAATTTTAGGCAGATATGATATAATTTATTTAGGAGTGCGAAGTATCATGAAAATTAAATACACATTATTAAAAAATGAAAAAAATACTAGTGCCAGATTAGGTAAAATAGAAACTAATTATGGAACATATGATACTCCGATGTTTATGTCGGTTGGGACGAATGCAACGGTTAAGACTTTATCACCAGAAGAATTAAAAGATGTTCATTCGGGAATTATTTTAGCTAATACTTATCATTTATGGTTAAGACCTGGGGAAGATATAGTAGCCAAAGCAGGAGGTCTTCATAAATTTATGAATTGGGATGGTCCGATATTAACGGATTCTGGAGGTTTTCAAGTATTTTCTTTAGCTAAACCTAAAGATATTACGGAAGAAGGAGTAAAGTTTAAAAATCATTTAAATGGCGATGAATTATTACTTACACCGGAAAAATCAATTGAAATTCAAAATAAATTAGATAGTGATATAGCCATGTCTTTTGATGAATGTGTGGGATGGCCCGCAACATATGAATATTGTAAGAATAGTGTGGAAAGAACCTTAGACTGGGCAAGACGCGGTAAAAAAGTTTTTAACAACGAAAGACAAAGTTTATTTGGTATAGTTCAGGGTGGTGAATACGAAGATTTAAGACGTCATTGTGTGGAAGAATTAGTTAAAATGGATTTCGATGGATACTCTATTGGTGGTACTAGTGTCGGAGAAGATAAACCAACAATGTATAAAATGGTGTCTTATGCTACGAAGTATTTACCAGAAGATAAGGTTAGATATTTAATGGGAGTAGGAGACCCTATTGATATAATTGAAAATGTGATACGCGGAATTGATATTTTTGATTGTGTAAGTCCCACTAGACTTGCAAGACATGGGCATTTTTATACTAAGTATGGAAAAAAGAATATAAAAAATAGCCAGTACAAAGATGATTTCTCTTTACTTACAGAGGATTGCGATTGTTACACTTGTAAGCATTATTCGAAAGCATATATAAGACATTTAATAATAGCAGGTGAAACATTTGGAGCTCGACTTTTATCGATACATAATATAAGATATTTAATAAAGCTTACTGAAGATTTAAGAGAAGCTATTAGGAATGATAATATTTTAGAATATAGGGATAATTTTATAAAGAATTATTATGGTGATGATTATGAATATAAAGACATTTAATATAATATTAGTAATTACTATTTTACTTGTTTTAATTATTCCGTCATCTTATGCGGTATATACTACTCATAATGAAAGGTTATATGAAGTGTTAGATAATAAGATGATAGAAGAAGCGATTGCTTGTTATAATAAAAAGGAATGCATTACGAAACTTATTACTTTGCAGGAATTATATGATAAGGGTTATTTAGAAGAACAAATTGATCCAATAAGTAAGGAAATACTTAATCCTAATATCACTATTGATATTGAAAAAAAAGTAGTTAATCGCTAAAAAAGAACTCTTAGTTAATTTTCGCTATTTAAGAGTTCTTTCTAGTTTAGGATATTTTTTATTTAATACTTCTTTATCTTTAATACCAAGTAATCTTTGATAATGTTCATGATAAGTCATTCTTGTTTTTTCTAGCCATAAATAATCTAATATTTCTTTATGAGTTTGATTACTTAAACTTGTAGTTTCTTTAAATGCATTTTCACCAATTAATAATCCTTTTTCTTTTCTTATCTCCCGAATAAAATCAGGATAATATTCAGCAATGATATTAGTATTATAATTATCTTTTTTAAGTCTACCGAAGAAAGTATAAGGTAGGCGATATAACATACTATATATTTCTTGTAATTCATTTTTTAAAAGTTTAATCCAATCATACTTGTATATTCGATTGATAAAGTAACTAATATCAAAATATTTTTCTTCATTTTCTAAATATTTATCTGTTATATCTGGAGTACTTTTATTTAATTTATTAATAATTATGGTAAAAATATTTTTTAAAACGTCCTTATGTTCAAGATAGAAACTACCAGGGCCATAAGTGTATTTAAATTTATCAATTAATACTAATAATTCATAAAACGATAATGTTTTAATGTAACTATATAAATTACTATCCTTTTCTTCAATCATTTGAATAACTTTGTCAGTTTTATTTTTTGCTTCATTTAAATCTTGTAAATTCATAATTTTTCCCCCTTTTTTAAGTTAACCCCCAGCTGTTGCATAAATTATAGCATGTTTACATTTATTTGTCAAATAGAATGGATATTGTTAATATCAGAGAGAAGAAGTCTATATATTTAAAACGATTAAACATTATGTTATAATTTAAATTGTGATGGTATATGAATTACAAAGACAAATTTATTGAATATTTAAGAAAAGAAAGAAGATACTCGGAATATACAGTAAAAGGTTATGATGATAATATAGATGATTTTATAAAATTCATGAGTGCGCGAAATATAAATGTTTTAGAAGTAAGTAAGGATGATATTAGAGAGTACTTAAAATATTTAGATAGTTTAAATTTTAAAAATGCAACAATAGTAAGAAGATTAAGTTCTCTAAGAAGTTTTTATAATTATTTAGTTAGTAATAATTTAATTAAAAGTAATCCTATGAAATTAATTAAGAATCCCAAAAAAGAAAAAAAATTACCTAATTTTTTACAATATGATGAGTTTATGAAATTATTAGAAAGTATTAAAAATGATGATGCTTTAAGTATTAGAAATAAACTTATTTTAGAGTTATTATATGCTACGGGATTAAGAGTTAGTGAATTAGTTAATATTAAAATAAAAGATATTGATTTTAGTAATAAAGTTATTAAAACACTTGGAAAGGGTAGTAAAGAAAGATTAGTTTATTTTGGCGATTATGCGAAAGAATTATTGGATGTTTATATAAATAGTGAGCGAAATGAATTATTAAATGGTAAAGTTAGTGAATATTTACTTATTAATAATCAAGGAGGACATTTAACTGCTAGGGGAGTAGAAGATATTATTGATAGAATAGTAAATGAAGCTTCTTTAAAACACAAAATAAGTCCACATGTTTTAAGACATACTTTTGCTACACATTTACTTGATAATGGAGCGGATTTATTAAGTGTTAAAGAGCTCTTAGGACACGAATCTTTAAAAGCAACCCAAATATATACCCATATTACCGAAGAAAGATTAAGGAGTGTATATCTTCATAGTCATCCAAGAGCGAAAAAATAAAGCTTTATTAGCTTTATTTCAGAGCGTTGACAAAGTTCAATGCTCTTTATTTTTTTAAAAAGTGTTGTATAATGTATTTGTAAGAACGCTTTATATAATCCAATTTTAAAGCTTACAGTTCTTACTTTTTTTATGTATCTATGTTATAATATAAGTGGATTATATAAAGAAAGTAAGTGATTATATGATAACTATTAACAAAGAAATCCAAAGTGAAATTGTATTTATGCCAATGGAAGATATGGTTCCTAAAGACAGTATCTTTAGAAAGATTGATAAATATATTGATTTCACTTTTATTTATGACCTCATTATTGATAAATATTCTATAGATAATGGAAGACCTAGTATTGATCCTGTGGTATTATTCAAAATGGTTTTTATTCAAGCAATTGATGGTATTAAATCTATGCGTCAGACATGTAATAAAATCAGATCTGATGCTGAATACAGATGGTTCTTAGGTATTCCTTTTGGTAAATCTACTCCTCATTTTTCAACTTTTAGTAAAAATTATGAACGAAGATTTAAAAATTCTACTCTTTTCGAAGATATATTTACTAATATTGTTAATCAAGCTATTAAATATCATTTAGTTGATGGAACTACTTTTTATACTGATTCTACTCATAAAAAAGCAAATGCTAATAAAAATAAATATACAGATGAAATAGTTAAGGAAGTAAAAAAAAGAAGAATAGATTTAGAAAATGAAATAAATGAAGAAAGAATTAAAAATGGTGAAAAACCTTTTGATTACAAAGATGAAATAAAAGAAAAACATATTAAAGTAAGTAAAACTGATAAAGAAAGTGGATATTATCATAGAGATAATAAAGAAAAAGGATTTATGTATCTTGATCATCGTACTGTAGATCATAAATGCAATATAATAGTAGATTGTTATATGACGCCAGGTAATGTTCATGATTCTACACCATATATCTTTAGAATGGAACATATAAAAAAGAAATTTGATTTCAAGATAAAACAATGTGCTATTGATAGTGGATATGATATATTAGAAATTAGAAAATATTTTCATGATAATAATATATTTGGGGTGATAGGTTATCGAAGATATGGAACAAAGGAATCGAGAAAAGAAAGAAGTAAATATGAATATAATAAAGAACTTGATGTATATGTAGAAAGAGAAACCGGAGAAATATTAGAGTATACAAAACATGTTAATAAACTAGGTTATAAACTATATTCAAATATAGATAAAAGTAAAAAAAAACTACGACATATAAATGAAGAATTAAAAGAAGAAATGAGAAGAAATAGATTATCAGAAGAAGGGAAAAAGTTATATTCAAATAGATGTCAAAAAATAGAAAGAAGTTTTGCAGATTCAAAGAATAATCATGGATATAGATATGCCATGTATAAAGGTTTAGAGAAAAATCAAAATTATACATGGTTAATTTGTGCTGCCCAAAACATCAAGATAATAGCAATAAGGAAGAGTAAAACAGAAGAAAAGGGCACAAAAATATCAAAAATACATGAAAATATAATAAATTTTTTCAAAACATCAAAAAATTTTATAAAAAATTTATGCATAACAAAACCTCTAGAAAAAAATCTAGGGGTTTGTCTACGCTCTGAAATAAAGCTTTATTAGCTTTATTTAATATACTTTTTTATTATTAAGTTTAGGGGAGTTTTCTTGTAAATATTTTCTAATTTCATATATTTCTTGTAATAATTCTTTTAAGTATTCGTTGGAAATGAAAGGTTTAAAAAATTTTTGAATATCTCCTAATTCTTCTAAGGAATATACCGAAAATAAGTGAGCAAATAATTCAGGAAAATCTTTAAAAATATAAGCAAAACCTAAATACTCGATAAGCATAAAGTAAGCAGAAATATTTGTAGTATTTAATTTGTAACGTTTATTTCGAGGATTTTTATAATAAGTAACGTAATTATTGATACCTCTACGAACAAAGAAAATAGCTATTTTCTTTTTAGTGGTTTCAGAATAATTAGATTTTGATAATAAGTATAAAATATTCGCTGAAAGACCTAATTTATTAAAAGCTTTTATATAATTATAATTTTTTAATTGATCATGTATTTCTTTATCTATATCTCTCATATAATATTCAGCCTTCTTTTTAGTGCTTTTTATACTAACAAATAATTATTTCATTGTCAATAAAATTTTCGATGTAAAAAAGTGTCTAGATAGTGTTATTTTGTACAATATAAATATATACTTTTGATATAATAATTAGGTGATTAAAGGAGGAAATTATTATGGCAAAAAAATACGTCTATATGTTTAATGAAGGAAACAAAGACATGAGAGATTTATTAGGTGGTAAAGGTGCTAACTTGGCAGAAATGAC
>CANRME010000076.1 GCA_947631655.1 uncultured Bacilli bacterium
ATTACCTTTAATACTTTATATGGGGAATTTAAATGGCAAATATTTGCAATCTACCCTAATCCTAGTAACGGAGATTACTTAATAACAGAGTTTGATAATGACGAAGAGTTTAAAAACTTCCTTACGATGATTAAAGAACGGAGTATAAATGACTTTAATGTCGAATTAAGTTTAGATGATAAAATTCTTACTCTATCTACTTGTTTAGATAATTCTAGAAGACTAGTTGTTCACGCCGTACTTCTTGACAACTAGTTTTTTACTTGGGCTTTTAAATTTTACCCTTTTATGATATGATATTAATAAATAATAGAAAGGTGGGGAAATGATGGTCGAAAAGTTTAATAAAGTTTTAAATAAAATAATCTTTTTAAGAAAAGAAAATAAAAGTATTCCTAATGAACTTTTAACAGAATTTAATGATTTATGTTTAGAATTAAATGATGTAAAAAATAAAGGAACTACGCTAAAAGAAATTTATAAATTTAAAAATAATGACAATAAAATGTTTTTCACCTACTATTACTTAAATATTTTAAAATTACTAGATTTAAATTTTCAAAATATTAATACTCTATTACAAGAAATTCCTGATGACTTAATTCAAGATTATTTATTTAGTATTTTAAAAAGTGATGAAAAACGCGAATATTTAATTCAAAATAAACATTTAAATATCAATTTAATTGAAAAAGAAATAAAAGCTTATGATAAAAAATTTATTAGATTTTTATTAAGTAATTATGAATGTTTAAAAAAATTAGAAGATGATTCTTTGGAAATACCACTTAATATTTTTAATAAATATATCGATATTACAAAACTATCCCTACCCTTACTAGCTAAAATTAAAAAAGATAATTTAGCAAGTTTTATAAATTATAAATATAGTAAAACGGAAAATTTAAATGTCTTACTAACCAAAAATAAAAATTTATTAGAATACATTCCTGCTCAAAGTTTAATACTCAAAAATACTTCTAAGAAAGATATTAAAGAACTATTAAAAAATAATATAAATATTTTACCAAAATTAGATGCGGTGGTTATATTAAATTATTTAGAATTTTATGATTTAGCAGAAATTATTTTTTATCCTAATATTAATGCTGATACTATTTCTTTTATTAATGAATTAAAAATTATTTTGGGTAATAAAGATGAATCATATAATATAATGTATTTTATTAATGATAGTAAAGATCATAGTTTAATAATTTATCCTTTTTATGAAAAAAATTATGAAAATTTTAAAGATATAATTAAAGATTATACTTATTTACAAAAATTTTCTTATGAAATAATTGAAATGGTAATTAATAGTTACTACTCTTCCTATGAAAAAGTAGATTTATTACGGAATAAAGAGATTATTTTAGATTTACCTGCTACTACTTTAACCAATATTTTAAATACTTTAAATTTAAGAACGGTTTTAAATTTAATTCAAAATAAAGATTTACTTAAAAAAGTAGATAATCTAAATTGCTCTGTGGAAAAGTTAGATAAATCTTTAATACCTGTATTACTAGATGAACCGACGATCGTAGAGAAAAGTAGCGAAGAACTTGTATTTACAAGTTTATCTATGCTAAGTGATACCTTGATTAGAAAGTATTTAAGTTATCCTTATATTAAAGAAAAATTATCATTAAATAGTTTTTTATCACTTGCTAGCAACGCTAAAATAAAAGTAAATGATTTAGTATATAAATATGAAATAAATACTTACGAAGAAAATATTTCTTTATGGGTTAAAGATTATATTAATAAAATATTTAAAAATAATCCTAGTTTTAGTTTTATTAATTCGGCTTTAGAGTTACAATTAATTTTTAATTTAGATAATGAAACTTTAAAAAAGATTAATATAAGTGAATTTAGGTATTTATATGAAATGATTACTACTAAGGGAAATTTAAAAAATGGTAATGTTGAGGTTACATATGCCCATATCAAAGCGTTACTTACTTGTTATTTAATGTTAGGTTTTGAAAAAAGTACAAGACTTATCAATACGGGTTCAACTTTAATTCTTTGGGAAGATATTGAAAACCTTAAAAAAATATGTAAGAAAAGAAAAATACTTGATTATAAAATTGATAATGAATTAATATTTGCTAATTTAACTAATAAAATGGCAGCGAATTTACAAGATATGAGTGTGATGTTTCAAAGTGATGAATCAAAAGTAGATTTTGATACATTAATTTATAATTACCCCTATGTAAAAAATATAGTTAAGTTAATGAATGATGAGGGGTATTCTAGTATTAAACATAGTTTAAATACTTTAGAAAGATATATCAGCTACTATAATATCAATTCTTTAACCGCTAATACAATTTTACAAAACTATTGTGACGGATTTATCGCTTATTTAATCGATAAAGAAAGTAAAAAAGTTGATAAATTATTCTTAAGTAAGTTAGATAAAACACTTTTAATTAGTAATGATACTTATAAGAGTTATTTAGTAAAAAGTAAAAATGAATTTTTAAATACTTATCGTTTTAAATTATTTACTTATCTTTTAAGTAAGAAACTAACTGATAAAGATACGCGTTTATTTAAAAAGAAAGATATTGCTGGAATTATAAGATCTTATCAAAAAAATGTTTTAAATGATGTCCCAGAAATGATTAATTTAAATCATATTATTAATATTTTTAATGCTTATTGTAAAAATGAATTAGATATTATATCTTATCTAAAAAATATGGGTTTATATACCCCTTTAGGATACTTTGAATATCATGAAATGTTAGAGGAAGAAAATATTATCAAAAAAATTAATAGCTTTATTATTAAGAATTTTGATAAAACTGATATAAGAATGCAAGTTATGAATGACATTTTATATCATAATCTTAGTTATAAATATCCAAATAATTTACTTAAAAAAATTAGAGAATATCAAAATATTTTAGAAAACTTTTTAGGTAGTGTTTATATTGATAAAAGTAAAATGATGCTTAATTATGAAAAAGGGGTTATTTTAGGAGAAGAAAAAGACATTTTAGAATATGATAAAGTAGTTAATTATATTAATGAGTTAATTACTAAGACTAAGAAATTTATTAAAAATATTTTTGATGAAGAAGAAATTTTAAAAAGATATAAAACAGATTATTTAAATTATCAAAAACAAGTTAAACAAAATTACGAATTAAATAAAAAGAACTTTACAATTCTTCAAACTAGTTTTGATTTAGATAATATTTTAAATATTTTTAAGAATGTCGAATTAAATGATTATACTTTAGATAAGAAAGATATGGACTTCTTATTTACCAGAAAAAATATTTATTTAGCAGGACTTGGTTTAAGTGAAATATTTAATGTTTCTTTTGGAAGTATTTTAAATAACTTAAAAGCGTTAAAAGCGATTTATGAAGAAAGTAAAATAGATTATCAAACAATGGATTTAGAAAATGCTGCTACTCTAAGTTTATATTTAGACACAGAAGAAGAAGTTGATATTTTAAATCCAAAATTCCATAAAGAAGCTTATACGCAAGCACATATGATTAGTAGTTCAATACCTTATATTAGTAAAGTTCATAATAATATTGCTTATAAAGTATTAGATAAACAAAGTCTTGATTTAAAGAAATTTAATAAAGATATTGTTTTAAATAATGATACTTGTATTATTAGAATAACTGATTGTGTAACTAATGAAGCACTAGCATATGTTTATGGTTTTAGAATTGGTAATAGTTTAGTTATTGATTGCACACATATCGAAGATGAAGAAATTTTAAAAACAATTGATGTATGTGGAGAAAGTATTCTAGAAAAAACAAGATTTGTAAATGGAACCGAAGCAATTGATTTCTTAATTTTACGAGGAAAAGATATTCCAGGAGGAATAAGAATTAAAGAAAATGATACGCCTTTATATTATGAATTTATGAATAAGTATCAAGCTTATAAATTTAGTATTAATGATTTATATGTAACCAAAAGTTATAAAGAAATAAAACCACAAAACTTCTTAGATTATACACCGATTGAAGGATATTTACGTAGAAGAGGAAAAGTAATTGCGTTAAGTGGTGTAACAGCAATAAGTGAGCTTGCAAAACCTAAACAAATATTAAAATTATATGCTCTAGAAAATGGATTATCTTATACAGAGTTAGAAAACACTTTAAAAGCTTATAAGCAAATGTATGTAGGAGACGATTGGTTAATCATTATTACGCAAAATAATCAACTTTACTATTACATGGTTGGAGAAGATGACCGTAAAGAAACAGAAATTAATAATTATTTAATTAAAATAGGAAGAGATGATATAAATGTACGGGATAATCATAGATTATATCGCTTACGGTGATTATTATAAAATTAAAGCCCAAGATGGCATTTATCTAGCTTTTCAAAAAAAATGTAATTCTTATTTTAATATTGGTGATACAGTGGAATTTAAAAAAGAAATGTTAAGAATTAATAATAAAATATTAAAAACTGCAGTTAATTTACAAAAATATACCAAATGAAAAGACCATTGCTAGGTCTTTTTAAGTTATAGATTTTTTCTTGCTAATCCCATTATATTTTAATTGATATCATTTAATAATTAAGCAGCAGATAATACAGAGCGGAAAGAATAAGCCGAACCCGTGCCAATATCAGGTCGATAGAAAGTGAAGATACCAGCACGATATTCGTTTCCGTAACGTCCTCCACGGAGAAACCACGGGAACCCTCCAGTAGCAGTATCAGGAAAAATTGCGTGGTCTCTATTCCATCCACCACCGTCCACTTCTCCAAATTTTAATAATGTTTCTCTAGTTGCATCACCTAAATGTCCTCTTTCATGGGTTGCACGGTCACTATTAAATGTATATATATCATAATATTTAGATTCAGGAAGAGATGACGTTTGAAATCCACTATATTTTATATATAAGCCTCCACCTGTTTCATTAACTGACGCTCCCATTACATATTCCCATGCACCACCGTTCATATCATACACTCCATACATATTTCCTGTAGTACTTGCATTTACACCCCCATTATTCCATCGTTTATCTACATCACATTTCGCTACTGAACCATCATCTTCATTCCATATTACTTTAGCGTTTACAGATGCACCAACACATCCAGTATGTGTTCCTCCATATGTATATGTTACCTCACCATAGCCCGCTCCTTGAGATGTATTGTTATTCCATACTTCACAAGCATCTTTATCCATGCCTGTTATATTACAAGTATTCTTATCTTTATATATGCCATATATACTTTGGGTTAAATATGCAACTGCTCCCCATTCGATATTCTTCATAACTCGTGTATCTACTTCATCAGCTTTTAAATTATATTTATTTCCTTCTGCACTTAATGCTTGTTCAGCTAAAAAGGCCGTTGATATACTTTTACTTACCATACTGGTCTTCCCTGGTAATATTGTTATTTCACCTATTTTATTGATATTTCTTCCAGTTTCATCTTCTTTATCACTTGGTTCAAATTTTCCGACCCAAAATCCTTTTAATTCTGTCTCTCCAAAGGTAAATGCTGGATGGGTATACCAATTTCCATTCTCCGCATTTTTACAATCTTCTTTTATTGTTCCATCAAACATATCGATATATTTACAACTTACATTCCCTGTTGTTTCTGTTCCTTTTTCAAATTCGATTTCGATTATTTGTTTTGGTGTTCCGTTTAATCCTACATTAAATAATTTATATCGGTATCTTGGTATCCATACGTACATTTGAAGTATATCAGATTCTTGAACTTGAGTATCTACTTTTAATTTATCTCCTTCATAAAATTTGTTTCTTGTTGCTTCATCTGCATAATTTA
>CANRME010000077.1 GCA_947631655.1 uncultured Bacilli bacterium
AACAAAATTTATGGAACAAGACGTATAGAAGGTCATAAAAAAGATCCGATAAAAAGAAAACAAAAAATAATTGAAGAGCAAAAGCAATTAGAACAAGTATTAAGAGAAAGAGATGAAAGAATAAAAGCAAGGATGAAATAATAGTACCATATTTACTTAATCCTTGCTTTCTAATAATTCATTAAAACTGACATTTTAACAAAATCTTAACAAAAAAACTATTAATTTTTGTTAATAGTTAATCTTCTTTATAACTTACAACAATATGACGATTAGGTTCTTCGCCTTCACTTAAGGTAGAAATATTTTTAAATTTAGATAAAGCATTATGAACAAGTCTTCTTTCATAAGAGTTCATATTGTCCATAGTTACAGGATTATGAGTCTTTAATACTTCACGAGCAATATTCTTAGCAAGACGTTCTAGGTTACGTTCTTGTTTTTCTTTATAATCACTAATATCTAAGATGATATTTAAATGCGTATTTAACTCTTTATTAGCTACTCCTCTTAATATAGTTTGAAGAGCTGCTAAGTTTTTACCTTCTTTACCAATTAAGATATTATTTTTATCACTATATATTTTAATATAGATTTGATTTTCTCTAATACTAGTTTCAAAAGATGCTTTAATAGTCATATTTTTTAGTAATTCATCAAGATAATTTTTTAAGTATTCAACAACACTAGTTAACTTTATAGCTTTTATTTCATAAGATTTACCTTTGAATAAGCCACCCTTTTTTTCTTCGATTTGATAGATTATTTCACTTTCTTTAGCATTAAAACATTCTAAGGCGGTATTTAATGCTTCTTCTTCAGTTTTTCCTGTAAATACTTCTAAATTCATTTTTACTTCCTTCTTTCATTTACTTTTTTAATTATCCAAGTTTGGATAATACCAAAGGCACTATTTACAATCCAGTATAGAGCAATAGCTGTTGGTAAACTTAGAGATGCAATAGAAATCATTATTAACATGAAATTGGTCATCATTTTCATCTGACTCATTTGTTCATTATTAGCACTAGCATCTTGAGTTAATTTAAATGAGAAGTAAGTTGTTAAAATAATTAAAGCAATTAAGACGATATAAATGTAATAACCTTTAGAAATACCAACTAGAGGAGTCATACCTAAAGGAAGCTCATATTTTATATTGTGTAAGAATGGTAAGAATGTTCCTTCAAAAATTGCTGGTACTCTATTAATGGCTTCTAGGAAGGCAAAGAATAGTGGTAATTGAATAAAAGCAAGTAAACATCCTGATATCGGGTTAATATTATATTTTTTATAAACCATCATCATTTCTTGACTCTTAGCCATCATAGAATCGGTATCTTGTTTATTAGCATATTTGCGTTCAATACGAGCAAGTTCTGGTTGGGCTTTCTTAATATTTTGTTGTTGCATCGTACTCTTTTTGGTAATTGGGACCATTATAAGTCTTATTAATAGCGTAACTAAGATAACTGCTAAACCATAGTTTTTAACTAAAACTCCTAATTTAATAATTATCCAAGCTATAGGTTTTACAAATATTGATTCCCATAAACTAGAATACTTTATAGAGTTTAAATGGAAATTAGCACAAGACGGTAAATCTTCTAATTTAACTTTTAATGATTTATTATGTTTTTCATATAGTTCTAATAATTCTTTATCTTCGGGTTTACATAAGATATTAGCAGTTATTGTTTGACCAGTTTTTTCATATACGATATTTTTCTTGTCTTCCTTAACATAAGTAGTACAACTAGTAGTAGCTAATAATACTAAACTTAAAAGAAAAATTTTAAATTTTTTCATTGGATCTCCTTTATTAATTCATATAGTGATTGTTTTAGTACTTCATATGAAGAGCCTTTGGCTCCCTTCCTTATCATTATAATATAATATTTAGTATTTGAAAATAGATTTTTATATTCATCAATGATATTTCTTGTTTGTCTTTTTATTTTATTTCTTTCATAAGCTTTACCATATTTAGTACTTATGGCGATACCTATGGCGATTTTTATTTCATCTTTATCTTTATAATATATTATATAATTATCATTTTTTTTATAAGGAGAAGTTTTGATAACATTATTAAATGTTTTTTTATCTTTAATAGTTTCTATTCTTTTCAATATTATCATCTCCATTTAGAAAAAACCACATAATGTGGCTTATTTTTTAATTATTTCTTTACGTCCTTTTTGTCTTCTAGTTTTTAAGACATTTGATTCTTTACGAGCGAAAAAACCATGTTTCTTAGCTCTTTTACGATTATTTGGTTGATAAGTTCTTTTCATCTTTTCGCACCTCCGCATCTCTTGTTAAATAACTTCATTATTATAATATTAAAATACAAGTTATGTCAAGTAATTATCTAGTTAAAGTTAAATTATTTACATTATTATTTTTATTTTGAGTTTCTTTAATTAGTAATTCATTTATACTATTAATAACACTAGTTAGAATTATTTTAAATTTAATATTAGGATATTGTTTTAGTTTTTCTTTTAATAATTCATGCATGCTTTCATAAGAAAAATTAACTAAGCTACAATATTCTTTTAAAGTTAATCCATTAATAGGATATTTTTGTTCAACAAAATAAGAAACTAATTCTTCGTCTGTTAAACCTTCATACTTAGGATTCTTAGATGCTGCTAATAAATAAGCTTTAATACTATTATAAGATAAATCATTATTGTTACAGAACTCTCTTAAAGATACTCCTAAATAATAGTAATGAGTTTTAGGACTATTTATACCATAAGTATAATATTTTTCAAAAGCAGTATTTACGAGTTCCTCGGGTGTTAGATTGGGATTTTGTTTTTTTAAAGATGATATATTATGATATATATATGATTTGGGAATACTATGTGTTTCACAATATTCGGGAATAGACATTCCATGATATTCATATTTCATAGAATGTTTATTTAAAACAGCTAGTTTAACTAGTTCTTCATCACTTAAATTAGGATGGGATTTTTTTAAAGTACTAATTCTTTCATACATAGTTGTTAATGGAATGCCATGTAATTTACAATATTCGCGCATAGATAAACCTTCAAAATTATAAATTTGATACCTTTTTTCTTCAATAGCTTTAGTTATTATCTCATCAGGTGATAAATTGGGGTTTTTCTTTTTTACATAGTGAATGCGAAAATAAATAGCTCTAACAGATAAATTATTCTTTTCACAATACTCTTTAATACTCATGCCATGATATTCATATTTGGGTCCCCATTTTTTCGTAATTGCTAATTCAAATAATTCTTGGGGAGTTAAAGCGGGATTTTGTTTTTTTAAAAAACCTACTCTATTATATACTTGTTGGGGAGTAATATTTTTCCTTTCACAATATTCTTTGATACTCATACCAAGATACTCATATTTGTTTAGTTTTTTATTATCAAATGCTAGGGTAACTAATTCATCTGGTGTTAGATGCGGATATTTCTTTTTTAAACGATCTATTCTGCGATAAATAGTTCTACTCGATAGATTATTTTTTTGGCAATATTTTTCGATGCTCATTCCAAGGTACTCATATTTCATATAAAAAACACCCCTTTGGTAAGAGGTATTATAACATTTTTAAGTTTTTTGTCAAATTTTCTTTTTTTATTTCATTATTCTGGAAAGATTATAAGAATTTTTTAGGTAATAATTAGTACTATCTTTTAAATAATTATTTATTTCTTCAGGATAATGTTTAATTTTTTGATAATTTATTAAATAATATTGGTTTATAGTAGATATAGTGCTAATTAAAATTGTTCTAAATTTAGCAGTAGGATGATTTTTTATAGCTTTTATTAATAATTCATGCATTGTTTCATAAGAAAAATTAATAGATAAACAATAATTTTTTAGAGAGTTCCCATTTATTAAAAATCTTTTTTCGACTAAATATGTTACTAATTCATTATCACTCCAGTTAGAATATTTAGGATTTCTTAACATTTTAAATAAATAACTTCTAATACTTTCATAAGATATATCATTATTATCACAAAATGTTTTTAAAGGAATTTCTAAATAAAACCAACGATTTTTATTATTTAAACCATTTAGATAATTGTTTATTAAAATTTCAATAGATTGATGAGGATTTTTATCTAATTCATTGCGAATCCAGCTTCTAATATTTTTAAAACTTATTTCAGGATGTTCTTTACAATATTTAGATAAAGTTGTATCATTCCAAAAATAAATAGCATTTTCTTCTACAAAATTTCTAGTTAAAGCTTCATTTACAACTTCTTCTAAAGTTAATTCAGGGTTTTCGTTCTTAATTTTTTTCATCCGAGCATATATTGTATGTATATTAATTTCATTTTTTATACAATATTCATAAAGACTTATTCCTTGATGAATATATTTGGTATTAGGATGAGGTTTCTTTTGAAAAGCTAAAGTTATTAATTCTTCCGTAGATAAAGTAGGATTTGCTTTTCTTAATTTACATAGCTTTTCATAAATAGTTTTAAAAGAAACATTATGTTCCGCACAATACTCGGCTAGAGGTTTTCCTTTATATATATATTTTGGGAAGTCTTTACCTTCAATAGCTAATGTTATTAGTTCTTCTGGACTTAATGTAGGATTTAACTTTTTTAAATAATGTATACGACGATAAAGAGATTCACTTGAAATATTCTTTTGAGCGCAATATTCTTTAATACTCATGCCGTGATAGATATATTTATTAGAACGTTCACTTCCAAAGACAATACTCATTATTTCTTTAGGAGTTAAATTAGGATTTTTCTTTCTTATATAATAAATGCGCTTATAAATAGATTCACTTGATAAATTATGTTTTTCACAATATTCAGGAATAGTCATTCCAAAATAAGTATATTTCATTAAAAACACCCCTTTGGTAAGAGGTATTATAGCATTTTTAAGGATTTTGTCAAATTATTCATCATAGGTACTTGGTAAATTAAAATATTCTTCTAAAGTTATCCAATCACCGTTATTATAAAGTTTAGCAGCAAGTTCTTTGCCAACATATCTTAAATGCCATGGTTCATACATATAACCAGTGATATTTTCTTTGCCTTCAGGGTATCTTAGAATAAAACCATAAAGGTAAGCATTATTATGAATCCATTTTCCTTCAGGGGTATCAGCAAAATCAGAAGTAATAGTGTTTAAATCGAATGCTAAACCAGTTTGGTGTTCAGAATGTCCTGGTCTGGCACTATAAGTATCCGCCGCATCCTTTCCATCACGAGCAACATAGTTATTATATAAGCCATTTTGAAAATTATAACTGCGGTAACCGCTTTGAATCCAAATATTTAAACCTAATACTTCAATATCAGTTTGCATTTCTTTAAAATGTTCATAAGTTTCTTTAGTAACACAGTAAGAACAATAATCGCGACCATTTAGAGGTTCATAAGGATCTTCGGGAACATAATCTTCTGGAAGAGGAAAACTTTTATTAACAATTAAAATACCATCTACTATTTTTAAATTAGAATTTTCAGGTTCTTCGGGGGTTGTAGGAGTTGGAGTTTCTTTCTCTGTTTCTTTAGGTTGTTCATTCATTGTTTCTTCACTTCCTTCTACTTTTTCTAAATTATCCTTTAAAAATACTTTAGATACAATAAAATATGAAGATAGGGCTAAAATAAGTACAATTATAAATGAAATAAAGAAAACTTTTTTAGAATTATTTTTTTTCATTTAGGCATTCTCCTTAATTTAATAATATTTTAATATTTTAAACTTGTCAACAAAGTTTTAAACATTTTGACAGTAATAAATA
>CANRME010000078.1 GCA_947631655.1 uncultured Bacilli bacterium
TAAGGAAAGCAAAAGATAAATGTGGAAGTAAAAATAGAGAAGTAATTCGCTATTATTTTGATGTTGATAAGTGTAAGTTATGTCCATATAGAGAAGGATGTTATAAAAAGGGAGCAAAGAAGAAAAGCATGACAGTAACAAAACAAAAAGAAATATATAAAGAACAAAAAGAATATATGGAAAGCGAAGAATTTAAAGAATTATATAAAGAGAGATATAAAATAGAAGCAAAAAATAATCAAATAAAAAATATTGGGGATATGAAAAAAGCAACAAGTTGTGGAGAAGTAGGAATGACAATACAAGGGGCGAGCACGCTGTTTTTAGCAAATATCAAAAGAATAAGGACGTTAAAGGAAGAAAAAATAGGAAAAGAATAAGGGGGGAAAGATAACTTTTTAAAAAAAAGATCAAAAAAATAGAAGAAAGCACAAAAAATAAAGTGTAAAATATTTTACAACAATACTTTTTCAGCAGCTTTGCAATACTCTGGGGGGGGGGGTACATTAATGGCAAAAAGATAAGTGGCATTGTTTATAATGGCAATGTTATATATAAATCAGGACCTAAGATAGTGGACTTCGCTACAGGTACTGACGACGAGATAAAGGCAATGTTGGAAGCACATTATGCTGGTACTATAAATATAGGTGACCATTGGCACGTGGGAGATACAAGAGTAATGCACTTAAACGCAATGAGTGCTGGTACAGGTGCAAATGAAAGTCACGTTGCCCAAAATATGACGATGGTTATCATTGGAATAGAACACGACAATTTAAAAACCCCTATAAATGGAAAAACTAAAGCAGCCATTACTTTACAATGTAAGGAATTATTAGGTAATAATGGCAGTGCAGAATATGGCTATATTTGGGGCTCTAATACATCTACAGCGAGTGATTCCAATTACTCTAAAAACCCTCGTAGAACATGGCTTAATGGAACATTTGTTAACTCATTACCTAGTTATGTTCAATCATTAATTAAGACCGTTGTAAAAAAGAATATAGCAAATCATAATTCAAGTCCGGGTGCGGGACCTGATACAGAAGATAAGGCATTCTTAACATCCTATACAGAGATGTTTGGAAATGTTGCGTATAGTTATTATATGAATAATAAAAAGCCAAATAATGAAGAAGGAGAACAATACGCATATTATAATTCAAATTCAAGAAGAATCAAATATCCTAATAATAACGGAACAGCTGGAAGTTCAGCATATTATTACTGGTTAAGGAGTCCCAGCTCTTTTGATGCTAATCTTTGGATCTATGTGCATATTGGTGGTTCGGCTAACAGTAGCAATAGTAGTAGCTACTATGGGCTGGCTCCGGCTTTTTGTCTATAAAATGTAGTTATAGTTTGATATAGATAATTTTAATGAAAGTGAGGTGATAAAATGAGCAATAAAGTATATGACGTATTAAAATATATAGCACAAATATTCTTACCCGCACTAACAGTCTTTGTTGGTGTAGTATTAAAATGTTTCAATTATGCTAACACAGATATAGTTATTACAATAATGACAGCATTCGACGCATTTTTAGGTTCAGTATTAATGATATCAAATACAAATTATAAAAAAAATATAGAAAAATAATAATAAAAATATAAGGAGGAAATTTATTTATGAATAATGAAAATGAAAAAATAAACATTGAAGAAGAATTTATCGAAGTCGTTGGCGATACAGAAGAAGTTTACAACGAAAATGAGGAGGAGGTAGAATAATGAAATTAATGACTGCTTCTGCTTTTGCAGAAACTGCACGCAAAATAGCTACTAATTATAAAACATTATATATTTATGGTTGTTTTGGTGCTCCTATGAATAATACTAATAAAACAAGATATTGTAATAATTACGCATATAATAAGCAACCTGCTAGAACAAATAAAATTAAAAATGCAAGTGCTGATACTTTTGGCTTTGACTGTGTATGCTTAATTAAAGGTATTCTATGGGGTTGGAGTGGTGACCTTAATAGAACTTATGGGGGTGCAGCTTATAAAGCAAATGGTGTACCTGATACAAATGCAGATGGTATAATGAATTATTGTGAAAATGTATCTACTAATTTTGCTAACATTGAAGTTGGAGAATTAGTACACATGTCTGGTCATGTAGGAATTTATATAGGGGATGGTGAAGTTGTAGAGTGTACTCCTATTTGGAAAGATGGTGTACAAATAACTAATTTAGCAAATTTAGGTAAAAGAGATGGATATAATAACCGTACTTGGGTAAATCATGGTAAATTAACTTTTATTGATTATAATCAACCTGTTCCTACACCAGAACCAGAACCTGTACCAGAGCCAACACCAGCAGAAGAATTTGATTTATTAACAGAGGTTAAGAAAACCATAAGGGGTGATTATGGTAATGGTCAAGAAAGAAAAAATGCTCTAGGGTCTAATTACGAAGAAATACAAAAACAAGTAGAACTAAATTATAAATATGGTACAACTGGATGGGATAATATAAAATTATATTCTTCTACACCAGAGCCAACACCATCACCAGAATTCGATTTATTAACAGAGGTTAAGAAAACCATAAGAGGAGATTATGGTAATGGTCAAGCAAGAAAAGACGCTCTAGGAACTAATTACGAAGAAGTGCAAAAACAAGTAGATTTAAACTATAAATATGGTACAACTAAATGGGATAATGTAAAATTATATTAAAAAAGGTAGCGATATTTTATTTTATGTCGCTATCTCTTTTTTTATGCGTTGTTTTATTAAGTGATAAGCTTATTGCGTCAATTCCTCACAAGCAATATCGTTTAAAACTGATTTTCCATATTCATCAGGCATCGTAAACTTTTGAGAGAAATATCTTAAAGCTGCACCTAGTTCACCAGCATAACCACCAAGTTGGGTAATAACAAGTTTAGCCATTCTTAAATCTTTTTTCGTTAAATTAACTGGGTAGGCAAGTTTCTTTTCATATTTATACATACATACTACCTCCCATCTTATCCCAAGGCCAAGGATTTTCATCCCATTTGTAATTCTTATAATCGTCTTCCGTTAAACAAAGTGGTCCATACATTTCTTCATATTCACTTTTAAGTTTTTTAGATTCTTTAACGCATTTTTTAAATTCTTCATAAATACGTGAATCATTAGGATGTAAGTCCAAATACAAGTTAAAATCATTAATAGCAAAATCAAGTTCATAAATACGTAGTAATAACATCTCTCTTTCATTACGACCCTTTAAACGCATTGGAGTATAATTTTTATAGGGTTTATATTCATTAACATACATATTACCACGGATAAAACCTTCATTTACGGGGAAAATTTTAGGACTTTCAGTAGAACTCATGTTAGGACTTGGGTTAGTTACACCATTAAGTAAAAAATCAATATCATAACCATCGTTATCCATTTCAAATAACATACTTTAAACCTCCTAATCATATAGTATGTAGGAGGTTTTATTTGTTTTAGGTATTTTACCTAGATAAAGTATATTTTATACAATCTATTATAAAAGTAAGTAGTAAAAATAAAATAACATAGTTAGGAATTTTATAAATAATTTTATTTATTTTGGGAGCTATATAATAGTTAGTTATGGTAGCTCCTAATCCAAATAAAAGAGAAGTAAATAAAGAAATGTAATGATTAAAACAAAATGGTAGTTTATCGTAATCCCAATAAATTTTACCAGTAGTAGCATGAATAATTGAACCAGCACTATATTCTAAAATAGTAAGAATTATAGTTATTAAGATAAAATAAATAATAATTTGTTTTTTCTTATCTTTAATTTTTTTCGTAAAATGATTTAATCCTAAGATAATGAATATAGCAATACCATAAATTATGGTAAAAGGACCTTTTAAAATACCGCTATTAAAATGTTTATCATAATAAACTGTACCTAAAGTTTCTAATAAGTATCCTAAAATACTATAAATTAAAAAAAGTTTGACAAATTTCATAAAATTCCACCATTTTTATTATAATTTTAATTTTACAAACTATACTTATTATGATATGATATAAGTAAGAAAAAATAGAAAGAGTTGATTTATATGCCTAGAAAGAAAAAGGATAATTCTATTCCTTTAAAGAACTATGTTGTAGCAACGGCAGTGATTGTGGGATGTGGTTTATTATGTTTATATGCGTATAAGTGGGTAAAAGTTTTTAATGAAAAGAAGGTTGGAACGTCTTATTTAGTTGAAACCAAAACAATTACTAATGAGATTACCGGATTAGATAATGTCGAAGAAATTTTTGCGGAAGCTCCAGATAATTACTTTATATATATTAGTTATACAGGGGATGAAAAAATTTATAATATGGAGAAAAAGTTAAAAACTTTGATTGATGATTATAAATTAAATAGTGAATTTTATTATATTAATGTGACAAGTGTAAAAGATAAAACAAATTATATTGATCAGTTAAATAGTAAATTACATTTAGAAGATACAAAAATAACTAAAGTACCGACGATTGTTTATGTTGAAAATGGGGAAGTAGGTATTGATAATATTGTTACCAGACGCGATAACCAAATAATGGAAGCAGCAGATTTTGAACATTTATTAGATATTAAAGACTTTAGTAAATAAAGTCTTTTTTAGTTAGGAGGAATTATGTTAAACGTAGTTTTATTTGAACCAGAGATACCAGGAAATACGGGAAATATTATGCGGACTTGTGTGGCAACGCATACCAAGTTACATTTGATTAAACCTTTGGGTTTTAGTTTAGATGAAGCATCTATAAAACGGAGTGGAGTTAATTATATTGATAAATGTGAATATGAAGTTTATGAAAATATTGATGATTTCTTTTCAAAGAACAATGGTGAATATTACTTTTTTACAAGATATGGACATAAACCACATTCGGATTTTGATTTTAGCAATAAAGATGCCAATATCTATTTGTTTTTTGGGAAAGAGAGTACGGGGATTCCGAGGAGTATTTTAAAACCTTATATTGAGAGATGTGCAAGAATTCCCATGACCGATAATGTTAGAGCGCTTAATCTTTCTAATAGTGTAGCGATATGTTTATATGAGGCGTTACGTCAACAAGATTATTTAGATTTGTTGCGGGATGAACCACATAAGAGTAAAACATTTATTGAGGAGTATGAAGATGAGATGTGAGTTTTGTGGACATGCTCTAGGTACGCATGATGCGTACTGTCCTAATTGCGGTAGGTTAATTAGTAAAGACCAAATGGCAGAACGTAAAAAAATGAATGGGGCATTAAATCCGTATGCAAAAAGATTAAGTGAATTAAATAAGAATAGTAATAGGTATAAAAAAGATGAGGAGGATTATACTAGTAATAAGAAAAATGCAGCATATATTTTGGTAGTTATATTACTAGTAATTGTGTTAATTGCCGTATTAAAATATGCTTTGGGATAGAGGTAATTATTATGGCACTAATCTGTCTTAAAATTTTCTTTGCTCGTCTTATGGATGTTTCTTTAGGAACAATAAGAACAATTATCTTGGTTAAAGGTAAATCCTTTATTTCGATGATAATTGCTTTTTTTGAGGTTTTAATTTGGTATTATGCCGCAAGGGAAGCTTTAACGACCGAGATTGATAATTTTTTAATTCCGTGTTTTTATTCTTTAGGTTATGCGACCGGTACTTACCTTGGGTCAATACTTAGTAAATATATTGTAAAGGGAACTGTAAA
>CANRME010000079.1 GCA_947631655.1 uncultured Bacilli bacterium
AGTATTTTTAAATTCTTTAATTATATTTTTATCTTTAACATATTCCCAACTAATACGATAATCTTCTTTCTTATAGTTATCTAACCACTCTGTAATTTCATCACACTCTTTACATTTATCATCTGCCAACAAATATATTCTAATAATTGTATAACTAGAAGAATTTGTTGCTAATCCATAAGACACAATTGGAAAACTTAAAAATGTTAACATAATCACTAGTAATATTTTTTTCATCATCTTCACCTCTTAAATTATATCATAAAAATAACTTTTTTACTTCTTTATTTTTATATTAATTAAATAAAGATGTGATATTTAATATCACACCTCTATTCTTTATGATTCCATAACAGTTTTTACCACAATTTTTACTTTACTTCCGCTTTCTCCTGGTGTATCAGATTCTTGATTATTACTGTCAAGATATTTTGCTGTTACTTTAGTTGGATTAGCATAAAATTGAATTTTATCAAATTGGTTTTTATCATCTGTATATTTAACAGCCATGGTGACATTTGAACTAGTTTCAAGTGAAACAATTGCTTTTGTTCCAGATGCTTCTTCTGATAGTTTAAGAATATAATCTGTTTTAACTGTATTAGCACCTATTCTAATATTAGCTTCTTCCGTATCAGAAAAATCATTGTCATTAGCAAACTTTTTAATTATAATAGCACTTGTTTTACCTTCTGCACTAATTTTATTAAATGTATTACCATAAATTTCTGTTCCAGCAGCTAACGCACTATCAATATTAATGTATGTTTCACTAATATTATCTGCAGAGAATGTAGTCCATCTAATATCAGCAATAGCTTCATCTATACCTTTATATTTTATAGCATTTTTAGCACTGGTTCCAGAATTTGTAATATTACATTGCCATACAGAGAAATCTTTAGCATTATCTGTAACTTCTATTAAAGATTCAACACTAGAACTATTTGTAAAATTCAATTTTAATCTACTTAAGAATACATTATCAGCTGTTACTTTAATATTATTAAGTTTTATCTTGGCCATTCTAGGTGTTCCAGAAATTGTTAATGCTCTTGAAATTTCAATATTTTCTTCAGAAGTAATATCTAATTCATCATTTTCATTTGTGATATATATATATGAAACTCCTTCATCTTTTAAAGCCGCAATTAACTCTTCTTGAGAATCTACTCTTCTCGTAGAGGTTTCTATTTCCATTTTATATGCCGCATAATAATGTTTATCTGCAGTTGCTTTAATTTCCTCTTCTTTTATAACATCTTTTGGAAGTGGTTCAGCAGTATCATGTAAAGTATTATTTCTTGATTCTGTAAATCCTATTAATGTATATTTATAACCATCATAGTCTATACTATTAAATACTGTAAATGGAGCTTCATGAGATGGTTTAACACTATCTCCATAATAACTATATCTTATAAACTCTGCCATCCGACGGCCTTCATAATTATAAAATACTGTTGTATAAATTTTTGAATTTTCTTCTTTACAGTAATAATTATAATAAGTATATGCACTATCAGTTTCTTTCTTATCACCATTACCTTCTGTTTTATCTTCATATTTTGTAATTTTTTCTTTTTCTACCTGAGTTGCTAATTTAGACTTATTATCTGTTAAGTTAATCTTTGCTTTTCTTGTTTTACTAGTTCTTACTAAAGGATGTTCATAAGTTTCTTTGTCAAAAGTCATATCAGAAGCTGTTAATGTAGCATTATCACCAACTTCAATACCAGCTTCAAATGTATCTTGTAGACTATCTGCATAAGTTATTTCTACCCCAGATACCGTTAATGAACCGCTTTCTACATTTATTGCTTTCTTTTTAGCCTCGGCTAACTTAACATTTTTAATTGTTACATTATTACTTTTTACCGTAAATATTGTATCTAAATTATCAGCAGTAATTGTATGTTTACTATCACTTGTACCATTAATTTCAACTTCTCTATCAATGGTTTGTGATTTTTTTACTTCAAAATCACCATTTATATTAATATATTTAACATTTGGATTTTGTAAAGCATTTTCTAATCCAGTTTCATCAATTACAGAAACAGTTTCAGTTGTAAACTCAAATGTATATTCAGTAGTTGCACCATCTGTTAACTTAATAGAAGAATCAATATCTCCAATTGTTAGTGTAAATTTCTCATTTCCTGCCGCCATATCATTAAGTGTTTTCTTACCAGCATCTTGTCCATATACTTCAGTATCACTAAATAAAGCTTTAGCTCCAGCTTGAATTTTTCCTTTTAAAGTATTGCCTTCTTCATCTAAGGCAGTCTTAGAAATAACAATATTATTAGCTCCATCTTTAGTAAATACAACTTCTTTATTCTTTGCTCCAAGTTTAATTTCTTTTATTTCACCTTTTTGTAAAATATAAGCAATTGCTCCTGGAATAGAAGTATTATCCATCTCTTCTAATGTAAAAGTTGCATCTTTTACATCAAATGTAATTGTATTACCATCTTTAGTTACATCAAATTTATCACTAAAATCATTTGAATAATCTGTTTTTCCATCATCTAAATCTTTAATTACATCAGCAATAAATTTATCTGAATCTACTGTCCAATGAGCAGTTAATATTCTATCATCATTAGTTCCAAAAGTTTCAGCTTCAAAATCAAATTCTTCTCCTGCTTCAGTCCAATAATCAAAAGTATGATAAGGTACTGCATAATCAATAGTAGGAACTAAATCTTGATTTATTTTTTCTTTGTCATAAGCTGGAATAACTTTAGTTACAGGTGTACCATTTTCATCTAAATAAGTAAATGTTACTTCATTCATTTCTCGATAATCAATAGTATCTAATTTAATTTTAACTTCATCGGCAATATATTCTTTGCCATCTCCATCATAATCAATACTATATTTGATTTCTTGAGCATCCTTAGATATTTGATATAATGCTACTATAAAACCTTGTTTAAAATCTTCTTCTGTTGGTTTAACTACTCTAGTCTTACCATCTTTACTATATAATGTAACAGTTAATTCATCTTGATATTTACTGTCTAAGCCTTCAGGAAATTCTATTTTTATTGGTACATAATAACCTTTAGCTTCAGTATAACCAGCGGCTTCTGTTAATTCTTGTTCTCTTATAACACCGGTTATTTTCTTTCCACTTACATTTCCTTCTTCATCAGTATTATTTTCTGTTGTAAGACTGTTTGCTTCATAATTATAACCAAAACTCTCTAAATCAGCTTTATCTTTTTCATTTAAACCAGCATCGGTACTAACTAAATCAAAATCACTTCCTAAAGATTCTTTTTGAAATTCTAGTCCACTCCAGTCAATTGTTACTGTATATGGTGCATATTCTTTACCCTCATCATCAAAATCAACTGTGATTGTAAATTTCTTTGTTGTACCTGATTTATTAGGATTTACCCATTTTAATAAATAGATTGTATTACCATTATTAAAATCTTCGCTTTTTATTTCATTTGTTTCGCCTGAACCTTCACCAGTTAAAAATTTAACATTTTTTGTTGAACTTGAATCATCTTCAGTACCAGCTTTTTGAATTTTTAAACCTAAATAATAGTCATATGAGCTTGTTATAGGATTTTCACTAAAAGTAAACATTGGAATAAAACCAGTTACATTTATAACATGTTCTCCATCAATATCACTAAATTCAGTTTGGTATCCATCTTTTGGACTCCAATTTTTCCATTCATTTCCACTAACTTCACTAGATTCAATTGCTTTAACATTTATAATTGAAGTTTTTTCAAATGTTACACCACTATAATCTATAGTGTAAGTTACAGGTAAATAATTGTCATTACCTTCTCCATCCCAGTCAATTTCAACTGTGAATTTACATTTACTATCCTTCTTACAATCATCATTTAATTTAACTAAAACAGAAAGTCCATTTTCGTCTAAATCGCTACCTTTAAATAGTTTTTCATTTTCACCTTTTACTTTTATAACTGCATTACCAGGTATTTCAGTCATACCATCTGGTTTATTTATATTAATTAAGAAGTAATATCCATCTTCAGCGCTTTCACTAAAAACATTAGCGTTAATATGTTGTTCTTCAATAGTACCACCTAATTTAAAAGTATTAGATTCACCTTCTTGATTAAAAGTATAATGTTTTTCATCACCAGTAGGAAGTACATAACCCCAATGTTCTTTCATATATTCACTATCTGCTTCAGGAATTTTTTCACTTATTTTAGCTTTAGAAGTTTCTTGGAAAGTTAACCCACTCCAATCGATAGTTTGAACAGTTTCACCATAAATTCCATCTTCACCATCACGGTCAATAGTTATTGTTATAATCTTATCGGCATCGCTTTCTGCTTTTCCAGGTTGTAATGGTACTAATACTACTATTCCTGGAGTACCATCTTCTGTTACATCAAATTTATCGAAACCAACTGTACTATTTCCATTAATTGGATTATTAATATTAATAGTAGTTTTAGCATTTGCTTCTTCTACTTCTAAGATATATGCAAAGAAATATACTGGATTGTTATATTTAGTTATATCACTAGGGTCTAATGTAATGTTTGTATCTTTTAAAATTAGTCCAGTTAATTTTCCATCAACCAATCCTATTTTACCTTTACTATAAGCTTGACTAGCTTCAAAGCCTAAATCATCTTTTAATACTTTTGTATAAGTATCTTTATATTTTTCATTACTTACATCAAAATCTAAGTTAACTTTGGTATCTTCTTTAACCCATGCATAATCGATATATTTAATATCTAAATCTGTATTTTCATCTATCGTTGTTGCTCCAGTTTTATTAGTATTTACTTTCCATGAACAATTTTCAAAATATTCATCGCATTCTTTTTTTATTTCTTGAATTGCCATTTTTCCATAAATGCTTTGAGCTGTAATTTTATTTGCTGTATCTGGACCTACATGTCCATCAGCTTCAGTTATATCACCAATACTTCTTGCTCCTAACATTATATCTTGGGTTGTTAATGTATGTCTTCCGGTAAAGACATACTCTCCTATTATATAAGCATAATCGGCATTGGGATTTACTTTTTCTATTTCTTTACCTAAATCTGCTAACTTTAATTGCTTTGCAGATACATTAGTTATAGAAACAGTAAAAAGTATTGCTACTAATAAAATTAATTTACTATATTTTTTTATCATCTTTCTTACTTCCTTTCTATCTCTTTTCTACTGTAGCTGTTACTATTTTGCCTTTACTTATTGTTATTGTTGCACTTGTTGCATTTGCATCACTACTTGGTATAGTATTATTTCCACCTTTTAAGCTATAAGTGTTTCCATTTATCTTTATTCCTAAAAATTCACTTTCAGATAATACTTTACCATCTTTTCTTATTTCTACCGTATATTGGAATATTTCTCCACCATCAGTTGGTACTGCTGTTAAATAAATCTTATAAACAGATTCTACTGTTACCTCACACTCAGCTTTATAATTTCCATCTTCTGTTGTTACTGTAATTGTTGCCTTTCCTTCACCAACGGCTTTTATGTTTCCATCTTGGTCAACTACTGTAACCACACTAGGATTACTTGATTCCCACTTTACTTTCTTATTTGTAGCATTACTTGGATTTACGGTTGCCGT
>CANRME010000080.1 GCA_947631655.1 uncultured Bacilli bacterium
GGAGATATTATGGATATTAAAGAAATTGAACAAAAAATGCAAGGAGCTATTACTAATTTAGAAGCAAGATTAGTAACTATTAGAGCAGGAAGAGCTAATCCCTCTATGTTAAATGGTATTAACGTTGATTATTATGGCGTTCCAACACCTATTCAAAGTTTAGCAACAATTAATGTTCCTGAAGCGAGAGAATTATTTATTAAACCATTTGATAGAAATACTTTAAAAGATATTGAAAGAGCGATTAATGAAGCAAATTTAGGTATTTCTCCCACTAATAATGGTGAAATGATTATCCTTACGGTACCTAAATTAACCGAAGAAACCAGAAAAGAATATGTTAAACAAGCTAAAGAAGAAGCTGAAAAAGCTAAAGTCGCTTTAAGAAATATTCGCCAAGATGCTAATAATGATGTTAAAAAGTTAGAACTTCCTGAAGATCAAGAAAAAAATACTCTAGAAGATATTCAAGAATTAATTACTAAATACAATAAAATTGTTGATGATAAATGTAAAGAAAAAGAAAATGAATTGATGACAGTATAGGAGGTCTTATAATGGATGGAGAATAAAAAATATAATTAGAAGAGAAAGGAAAATAGACATGGAAGCTTAAATACTTAAAAAAGAGCATTATTGCTCTTTTATTTTGCTCTAATAAGTTTATTTTCTTTTTCCATTATCTCACGTAGCATTTCTTTAATATAAGTAGGACGAGGGAACTCTCCTAAATAGTATTCCCGATTATAAACTTCTTTAACTTCAACATTTAAAGTAAGTTCTAACCAAAAAGCTACAATATGTCTATGACAAAATTCATAGTAATCTTCATAACATAGTAATATCGAATTATCTAAAATTTGATATACTTCTACTGGATCTAATTTAGATAATACTTGTTTATAGTATTCTAGGATATAATAACGATTATTTTCAAGTTCATCTATTTTCCCTCTATTATCATGCCATATTTTCCAAAACTCTTTTTTAGGTGCTAAATTTGGGAAAGCTTCTCCTACAAAGCCCATATCCTTTCCCCGATTACCCGAAATCGCTACTAAGCGGTACTTACTATTGATTATATTTTTATGACTTGCTGTATATATCATTTAATTTTCCTCCAAATTTCTTTTTAAAGTATTACCTAAAATATTACCAAATACTATTTTACTGTAAAAATAATATTCTGGTCTATCTTTATATTTATTAAATATATCTATTAACTCTTTATCTTTAGTTAATGTATAATATGTTTTAATAAATAATAATTTCTTAATGGTATTATCATTTACTGGACTTTGAAATACTTCATCACAAAAAAATATTGCTTCAATCATCAGAAAATCAAAATCGCTTTCTTCCACTTGGACCATCTTATTTTCTTCAAAAACTTTCCCAATATTTTCTTCTTGATATAAGTTTAAATCTCCATCATCTAAAGCATATAATAAACGATTCTTAGTAAGTTCTAGGGTTTGTGTTTTATTAGTCTTTAAATAATTATTTAATTCGTATAAATAAGTTGTAAAGAAAATATTTTCGATAGTAGGGGATAGATAATTAGAATATGTTCTTTTGCTAATTACCGTTTCTTCGGCTTCTTTCCCATCATCTTCATCGTTTTCCTCTTCATTTTTACTTTCTTCGTAGGATTCCACTAAATCCTCGGCATCAGCTTCTGGAAGTTCAATAGTTTCAATATCGCTAAAATCATCATCATCTTCATCATCTTCAAATCCTTTCATTCCTACCCATTTTAATAAAGAAGATAATTTAAGAGAACTTAAGGATTCGGTTCCGAAAATGGCATATTGGTATAATGATTTTAATTGCGGAATAATATTGAAAATAACGCTTCCTTCTTTATCCACCTCTGGTGCAACATAATAATCGCATTTCTTCCATACTTCATAATCAATTGGCAATTCCTCATAATCAACTGATTCTCTTAAAGAAAGAGCAGTATATCTAAATGCATCAGCACTTTCTTCTGGGATATTTTTTAAATCATATAAAAATAGTTCTCTTATGAATAAATGTTTTGCTAATTTACTATCATTGTTTAAATAATCTCTTTCTATTTGGTTTTCAATATTCAAATATTTAATTAAAATATTTTTAATTGTTTTAATATCTAGTAAAGAAAATATATTATCAGAATATATGGCATCATAAAATCTTTTAATACCTTTAGTGTGTTGTTCTATTTCGGTCATTGCTTGAATTAAATCATCATAATCAGCTCTATCTTTAAGTTTTAAAGAATTACTATTATAAGCTTCAAATAAATTAGGATATTTATTTAGAATATTGTTTATAACTACAAAAAAAGGTAAAGTTTTAAATTTTGGTTCTTCTTCCCATTTATCTTCTAAATAATAAATTTGATCTAAATCATGATTATGATAATTAACTAATACTTCTTCCAATATTGTATTATATAAATTTTTTAAAGTAGAATATTTAATTATTTTTTTCTTTTCATAAGCTAAATTAATACTAAATAAAATAATTGTAATATATTCATAAGGAACTATTATTTCCATAATACCAAAACTCCTTTACAAAATAATATTATATCATAGAATATTTAATATTGTTTATTATATTATATTAAATTTAACTTTTTAGTTCTGGATTCATTAAAACATAGTTCATTACCATAAGTATTACGTGATATATAACTTAATTGCCAATTATATCTTTTAATAAAAGATTTAAACATAATTAATTTATAAGCTGGTATTTCAATCACGGGAGTAGGAGTATTTAAGTATTTCATTCCTTCTTCAATTAGCATTGTTCCAATTCCCATTTTACGATATTTATCTTTAACATATAACGTACATATCTTTTGTTCTTCTAAAGTATTCTTTAAAGCTATAATTGCAATAATTTCATTTAATTTTTGGGGATTTCTTATAAATAGAACATCTCTTTCTCCTGATGCTATACCTGGTACTTGTTTATTATAAAACCAGTTTTTATAATTAGGATAATCATCAGTAATAAATTTCGTTGTTTTAAAAATATTTGTAACTAACTTTTTAAATTCTTCTCTATCAAGATAATATTTTAAACTCTCTATCTTTATCATACAAGAATACTCCTTAATAATTTAAAATGTATTTTAACACATTTTTTCCTTTAAAACAATTTGTGCTATAATAAAACTTATAAAAGAGGTGAAACTTATGCAAACTCATATTATGAAACTTCAACCCGAGTATTATGATTTTATTCTTAAAGGTACTAAAAGAATTGAAATTAGATTAAATGATGAAAAAAGAAAATTAATTAAAGTAGGGGATATTATTGAATTTCAAAGAGAACCAAAATTACAAGAAAGCTTTAAAGTCAAAGTGACAAATTTATTAAACTATTCTTCTTTTAAAGAAATATTTAATGATTTTGATATTTCTATCTTAGCTAGTAATGATACTACTAAAGAAGAGTTACTAACTACTTTAGAAAAGTTTTATCCCAAAGAAAAACAAGCTAAGTACGGGGCGTTATGTATTAAATTTAAATTAATATAAAAAAGTCCGCCAAAACGGACTTTAATTACTTAAGATGGTGTCCCCGAAGCGATTCGAACGCTTGACCGTACGCTTAGAAGGCGTATGCTCTATCCAGCTGAGCTACGAGGACAAGAACGCTTTTTTTAAAAAGCACAAACTAATTATAATATAAACTAAACTAAATAGCAAGACTTTTTATTTTATTACAAGCGTTTCTTTACCATCGGAAATAAATATTACTTCTTTAATATTTAAGGTATCTTTTAAAGAAAGAGCTATAGCATATTTTACTTCTTCTAGAATTTTTTTATCTGTTATATCACTAAAAACATAGTTATTCCAGGTAAGTTTTACTTGGTTTTCTAATATTTCGTAATCAAGTAGAGTAGCATTAGATTCTAAAAAGCTCATCAAATTTGTCTGACGCAAAGGCGTACTTTTTAAGTTTTCAATCACAATATTTACTTTATCATCAGAGGAATTTATATATCTGGTAATTGGTACGAAATAAATATCATCATTATCCATACTACTATAATAAGTAGTAGTAGAAATAACATCCTTAAAAGTTGTTAAATCATATACTTTATTTATTCCATAATCTCTCGTAAGTATTTGAGGTAAAACTTTTTTACTATTAGGTAGTTCTCTTAAGTAGGTATCACCCACAAAAATCATAACTTTGTTAATCCCATCTAATTCGGTTAAAGAATAAACTATCGCTTCAATCATTTTTTCTTCGTCTTTAGCAGATATATTTAATAATTCTTTAGAAAATACTACCTTAATCAAATTTTCTGTAATACTTATATTTTCTATTTTGGTATTCTCTGGAATAATTGGTTTAAAGCTTGAGGGGATTCTTTCTTTCATTTCACTATTAATCGTTAAAGTTGTAAGAATTTTTTTCGCTTTTGTTATAATTTCTTTATCATTTATAACGATACTAGTTCGAGCGATATAATTATTTTTATCTACTAAATAAATACTTGTTTTTAATGGTTCTTGATATTCTATCTCTTCTTCAATCGTCGTATTTTTATCCGGAAATAAATAGATAATTAATAAAACAAATAAAGATAAACCTGCAATAATAAGTTTCCTTATAGCACTTCTTTTAAGCATTTTCTTCACCTAATTAAGTATATTTATTATTATCTAAAAAAAGACATAAAAAAAGCTCAAATATTTTGAGTTTAAAGTTCAATTTCTTTTAATTTTAATAATTCTACCACCGCTTGAGCTCTTCCTTTGACACCTAACTTTAACATCGCATTAGAAATATGATTTCGCACTGTCTTTTCACTTATTCTTAATGTACTAGCAATTTCTTTAGTCGATTTATTTAAGATTAACAGATTAAAGACTTCTCTTTCTCTAGGTGTTAATATTTTATTATTCATTACTTCTCACTTCCTATATGAGTACTTTACTTTATTGTATGAGAATTTTAAAAAGGAAGTGCGGCCTTTTACCTAATTTTATTGAAATTTAACAGTTATATATTTTTTCGTATCAAATTTTTCTTGGACTTTACGAATGATATTATTAGCAATTTCTGGTGTATGTTCGGAAGAAGAAATAACTATACTTATATCATTACCATTAATTTTAACAAACGCATCATATTTAAACTCGTTTTTAATTAACTTTTCTAATTCTTCTTCTTTTCCCTTATTAATATTAACTTGTTGTAATTCTTCATAAGCATCATTTTTTTCTATCACCGATTTTGTACTATCTGTTAAAATATCTTCTAGTGTTTGAATTTCTTTTAACGTCTCTTCATCAGCTTCGACTCTTAAAGCTACTAAAGCACTAGATTCATTAATATTACCCACTTCTGTCGTGTTAGAATTAGTATTATTCGTAATATCTTTTAATAAATTATCTGGAATACTAATGTAGTAAATACTTAAAACAATAATTAAACTAAATAATGTTACAAACCATAGATTTTCTTTATTAATCATATTTTCCTCCTAAGTTTCTAATAAATATTATGATA
>CANRME010000081.1 GCA_947631655.1 uncultured Bacilli bacterium
AATAAGTTTCAAAAAAACAACGAATAAAATCGTTGCTTTTAGTATGTCCTAACATTTAACTGTGAATTGTAACAAAAGTGACGCAAAATAGAACATTTTGTATTGAAAAAATATTAATAATATTGTATATTAAATATATAACAAAAGATAATACAAAATTAATGCTAAGTTTTGACAACATTTGTCGAACATAATGAAATTAAATATATTTTGTTTTATATTAGTTAAGTAAAGGAAGAATGTTATGAAAAAAACAATATTATTAATAATATGTTTACTATCTATAGGGGGTATTACTTTAAGTATAAAAAGTAATAAAACAAAAACTTTAGATACTACTTCTATAGCAAAGTATAAAGATACAATGGCTATATATATAGAAAATAAAGATGGTGGGTATGATAAGAGTGAAAGTATACCTACAAGTGGATATGTTTTAAGTAATAAAAGTAAATGTAGTAATGGAGCAAAACCAACATATACAAATAATAAATTAAAATTAAGTAATTTAACCAAGAATGATACTAGTTGTTATTTATATTTTGATTTATCAGAAAGTGGAAAAGTATTAAATCAGTTAGGATTAACATCAAATGGTGAAGTAGATAGTTTTACAGGCCCAAGTTGTGGTTTAACTTTAGAAAATTGTGGCGGATCTGGGGCATATATGGGAACTAATATGAAACAAAATGGAGTGTATCAAGCTGAAGATGACTATGGAACAAGTTATTATTATCGAGGAAAAGTAAATAATAACTGGTTAAAATTTGGAAAAGCAACAAGCGGTAAAGAAACGGGCGATATTTGGTGGCGAATCATCCGGATAAATGGAAACGGAAGTATAAGGTTAATTTATGCTGGGACATACTCAAGTGGAGAAACGCCAAATGTTCAAGATGCAAAGAATTTAATATATCCTACAACAAATTCTGGACTTATTGACTATCCAAGAGAAGTGGAGTTTAACGAAACTGTTAATGATAATAAATATGTAGGGTATATGTATAATAATAGACCAGCATTAACAACAACTCATGATCAAGCTCACAAAGTAGACAGTAATAGTACAAAAAGTACAGTACTTACTCAAATAGATTTATGGTGGTCACAAACAGATCTCGGAAATTTACAGAATACTTATATAGATACTGACATAGGATTCTGTAGTGATACGCAAGTCAATAATACAACTGAAAATTGGTGGAGTGATGATACAAAGACCGGATATGGAAGCCAAAAAACAGCGTATGGAGCATATGGACGCATGTTGTTAAATGGTTCATGGAGAAGTGAACAATATCCAACATTAAAATGTGGAGTAAATCCTAAAACAAAAATGGTTGATACAACAGTCCAAAAAAGAGATTTGTATACATATACAGATGCTCAACCAGTAGAAATAGGTAGCGAAATCGTAGAAGGTAATAAAGCGCTTTCTATCCCAGTTGGGTTAATAACGGCCGATGAAGCAGTATTTGCTGGAGGCTTTGGAGGAACGTACAATAATGATTATTGGTTAATTGTTGGTCAAACATATTGGACAATATCCCCGAATCGTTTTAATGATAATCTTCCTGGAATGTTTGTTGTGGGTACTAGTGGCAACGTCGGCTCCAACACTGTGAACTCCGATACCATAGGTATCCGACCTGTAATAAACCTCAAGTCTAATATTAAAATAACCGGCCATGGAGAAGCTGAAGATCCATACATAGTAGAGGGGGCAGTCTAGTATGAAAAAGAATAAAAAAATAACATTACTAGTTGCCATTCTTTTAGTTGGTATAGGTGTTGCTTTTGCTTATTTTGTAGGAAGAACTTTGTTTGATGGAAAAGGAGCAGTAACAAAAGCAACAACCGCTAATATAAATGGAGCACAACTTACAATAGATGGGGCACCAGAATTAAAAGATTTAAATATGTATCCAGGACATAGAACTATAACTAAAATAACGGCAACCGCAACAGGAGATAATCAGTTAGTAGTATTTAATTTAGAATGGGTAGGAACAAATAGTTTAACAACTCCTTTAAATTTTAAAATATATCGAAGTGAAACAGAAATAGAAAATATAAGTACTAACTGTGAAGTAAAAACTAAAGTACAAAATGGAGCTCAATATTTAAATGAAGAATGTACAATAACAAATGAAACTCAGTTAACAGATTTAGTTGGAAGTGGAACAATAGCAAGTAATGAAGAAGAACAAACAATAAATCTAGCAATGAATGAAATGATCACAGCAACTAAAGAAAGTAATACAATATATTATTATTTAATATTAGAATATCCAAATTTAAATGAAAGTCAAAATGGAGATTTAACAGGTTCTTTTAGTGGAACAGTACAAGGTGTAGCAAGTGATGCTGAAGCCGATGTAAATATAATTGGTGTATATATAAATGGAGAAGAAGCCGATCTTCCAACATCAGATCAAGATTACATATTAGATGAAGAACAAAGTACATGTACAAATGAAGCTAAACCAACATGGGATAATAGTGATTGGAGTTTAATAGTAAACAATTTAAATAAAAGTGGAACAGACTGTAGTTTATATTTTATAAATAAACCAACTAGTAAAGATGTACTCGATAATTTAAAGGTAACTCCTGAAGAAGGAATAGTAGATATTTTTACAGGTCCAAGTTGTAATAATAATTCTAATTGTGGCGGAACTATAAATATGAATCAGAATGGCATATATGAATCTGAAGATGACTATGGTACAAGTTATTATTATCGAGGAACAGTAAGTAACAACTGGGTAGTATTTGGAAAAGATAAAACTAATAATCAATATATCTGGTGGCGAATTATCAGAATTAATGGAAATGGAACAATAAGAATAATGTATGCTGGAACAAGCACTGATAAAAAAACCGCTCCAAATCCGCAAGGAGTAGATACAATGATAACGCCAAAGCAAACTATTAGTAGTTCATATCCTCGCGCTGTGTATTTTAATCAAAGCTATAATGATAATACATACGTAGGTTATATGACAGGCGGAACAAGTAAGACAAGTTTTGATGAAACCCATACAAATGCAAGTAATAGTACAGTATTAGATGAAATAGTAAATTGGTATACAAATAATACAAACTTAGGAACATTAGCAAATGATTATATAGATGTAGATACCGGCTTTTGCGGAGATAGACAAGTAGATAAAACAGCACATACAAGTTATCAAGGAGATGGTTACGGAACTAGTCAAACAGGATATGCCCCATGGGGGAGAGTTTATAGTAATGGTAGTTGGAAGAAAACTCAAACGCCAACGTTAAAATGTGGATATAAGTCAGATGGATCAACAGATAAAACAGCACAAGAAAGAGACTTGTATACGGGACCAAATGCAAAAGGCACGAAATCAAGTAGTGGAACATTGATTGAAGGCAATAATAAATTGCCTGTACCAGTTGGTTTAATAACAAGTGATGAAGTAGTATTTGCAGGAGGTTTTGGAGGAACAACAAATAATGGATATTGGTTATATACTAACCAGTATTATTGGACAATGTCTCCGTCTGACTGTTATTATAGTAGTTCTTCGAGCCAGTATGCTAGCGTGTTCCGTGTGGTTAATAATGGCACCCTCGGCAACACCCACGTGAACAACTATGACACTGGTGTGCGCCCAGTAATAAACTTAAAATCAACAGTTAAAATTAAAACTGAAGAAAAGGAAAATCCAGGAACTAGTACTAATCCATATATTGTAGTAACTGAATAAATAATAAAATAATTTTAATAATAATATCCTGCCTATAGTGCTTATCCTTTATCTATGGGCAGGGAGCCAATTCCTTTACTGGCTCAACTATCATACAAAGAGTGAAAAATTTCACTCTTTTTTGAGTAAAAAAAAATGACTTACATTTTGAAGTCATCTATTATTTCATCATCCATATCTTTACCATCAAAGAATAATTTAATTTTAAATTTATGTATTCTTGCTATTAAATTAGTAGGAAATCTTCTAATAATCGCATTTTCTAAACTTGTATTCTTATTATAATAATTTTTAGTCGCACATAATTTTTCATCTAATCTTTTAATTTTTTCTATTTCCTGATTTAATTCTTCATCATTATCTAATCCTAAATCATCTTGCATTTTAAGTATTAAAGTAAAACCTTCACTTAATTTTCTATCCATATCAAAGTTAGAAATATTCATATCTTTAAGTTTTTCATATTCTTTAAAATAATTCTTATTTTCTTTTATTTTCTTTTTTAGACTATTACTAATTCTAATTAAAGTATCATACTTAATTCTTAAATTTTCATCAATTATACTTTCGGCTTCATCTATTTTAGTTTTTAAATCATTAAGCCTATTAAAAGCTGTAATATAAAATATTCCCCCTAAAGAAAGAAGAATTATAATAATTAATAAAATTGATAACCACAACATACAATCACCTTAGTATAAGTATATCATAAAAAACTTAAAAAAAAAATTCTAAAATTAGAACTTTTATGTTATACTAAACTTGGTGATATTATGAAAATAAAAAATTTAGTCTTAGGACCCCTTAATACTAATTGCTACATTGTAACAAAAGATAATAAATGCTTAATAATTGATCCTGCTTATGATGCTTCTAAAATTATTTCTGAATGTGAAAATTATCAAGTAGAAGGTATACTTGTAACTCATCATCACTTTGACCATGTTGGGGCCCTAGATGCTTTAGAGCATAAATATAATTTAAAACACAATACTTTTAAAGATAGTTTTAACTATGAAGTTATTAAAACTCCTGGGCATGCAAGTGATTCTTTAACTTTTTATTTTAAAGAAGAAAATACAATGTTCACAGGTGATTTTATCTTCTATCACACCTGTGGCCGTTGTGATTTAGAAACATCTAGTATAAGTGCTATGAAGGAAAGTTTAGAAATGATAAAATCATATCCGGATAATACTCTAATTTATCCGGGACATGGTAAATCAACTATTTTAGGGGCCGAAAAACCATTATTTGACCATTATTTTTAAAATTTAAAAACGTATTAAAAACCTAATACGTTTTTTCCGAATAATCATGATTATAATTAATTCTTTCTTCAAAAGTAACATAATCAAGATAAATCATTCTAAGCATATACCAATCCCCAGTTTTAGGATCACTCATAATAAGATGATCTCTTCCTGCTTCTTCAATAACTCCATCATAAACTTTATCTCGCCATTCATTCGCATCCGGATAAGTAAAATAAGCTTTAACTTTTTTGCCTTTATTAAGTCTTAAAATATTTTCAATATAACTCTGTTCCATAGGTAAACTATTACTATTACTAAAGTTTATATTTCCTGGAGGACTTATAGTACTAGTCCCACTTCCATTACTCGGAAATGTTGGGGTACTAAAGAAATTCCCGTTCATTAATATTTCACCTCATAAAAATATATGAATTATTTTTCTAATTTATGCAGTCAAAAAGAGTAAATTAATTTAAAAAAGGAAACTTTATGAAATATAAGAATTAAAAAAGTCATAAAGTTTTTTT
>CANRME010000082.1 GCA_947631655.1 uncultured Bacilli bacterium
TTTAAATATTTAGAAAGAGGTTTTTATATGAGTAAAATTAAAATTTTTGCTTTGGGAGGATTAAATGAGTCCGGAAAAAATTGTTATGTCGTAGAAGTGGATAAAAGTATCTTTGTTTTTGATTGCGGTTTAAAATTTGCAACCGAAAATTTATATGGTATAGATTATATTATTCCCGATTTTGAGTATTTAATAAAAAATAAAGCACGAATTAAAGGGGTTTTTATAACTCATGGTCATTATGAAAATATGGGTGGTGTATCCGATTTATTACGCTCTATCCCAAAACTTAAAGTATTTGCAACGAAATTTACGAAATATACTTTATTAGAAGCGGGTGTTAACGAAGAAAATATTGTCGAAATTACACCGCATCGTAAAATTAATTTTGGACCAGTTAGCGTTTTCCCCATAAGTGTCAGCCATTCATGCCCGGATGCCGTAATGTATGTGGTTAATACGAAAGATGGAGCAATTTGTTATACCGGCGACTTTATAATCGATCCAACCATGAAAGGTCCATATGATATGGATTTAGGTAAAATTGCTTATGTTGGTAAACAAGGTGTTTTAGCCCTTTTAAGTGAATCAACATTTAGTGAAAGAGTGGGCCATACATCTCCTCATCATCGATTAACTAACTTCTTTAAAGATGTAATTATTCATCATCAAAATCGCATATTATGTTTAGTACTTCCTAATCACTTATATACTATTCAAGAAATATTTAAAGCGGCCGAAAACTCTAATCGGAAAATTGTTTTAATGGGTCATCAATTACAAAGTATTATTAATATAAGTAAAAAAGAAGGTTATTTTGATTTTGATCCAAATATTTTAGGAGATTTATCCAACATCGATGATAAAGATACCATCCTTTTAGTAGCAGATGATAAAGAAACACCTTACGCAAATGTTAGTAAGATTTTAAATGGTTATGATAAATTTATAAAACTTAAGAAAACGGATACCATTTTATTTGCGGAACCTAGATATGATTCAACGGAAAAAACGCTTGTAAAATTAGAAAACGAACTAGCGATGTTTGGCTGTGATATTGTAAGTATTCCAAAAGATAAAGAAATACTTCATCACGCTTCATCCGAAGACTTAATGTTAATGTTAAAACTTGTGGGCCCAAAATACTATATGCCCGTAAAAGGAGAATATCGATATATGGTCAATAATGGTTTACTAGCAAGTTCCCTAGGTATGCCTTCCGATAATATTATTTTAAGACAAAATGGCGAAGTTGCGGAATTTGTAAATGGCGAACTTACAAATAGTAGTGAAAAAGTTCATATCGATGATGTTTTAATCGATGGTAAAAGTAATGATGATGTCGGCGACTTAGTAATAAAAGACCGTGAAATGTTAGGTGAAAATGGTATTGTCCTAGTAAGTGCTACCTTAAGTAAGAAAACGAAAGATATTTTAGTCGGTCCTGAGATTACCACCAGAGGATTTATCTATGTTAAAGATTCTAGTGAAATGATTAATGAAATAAAAAGAATTAGTCTAGAAATTATCGAAAGAAATATTACTCCTAATTATGTAGATTATAATAATATTAAATTAGAAATAAGAGAACAATTAGGTAAATACTTATTTAGCGAAACGGAATGTAAACCAATGATTATTGCAGTTATTCAAGAAGTGTAAACTTCTTTTTAACTAGGGGAGAATTATTATGGAAAAATTAATAATGTTAAAATATGGCGAATTATCTACTAAAAAAGATAATATCGGCTTATTTTTAAAAAAATTAAAAGATAATATTACAAGAATACTAACTGAAGAAGAAAAAGTTTATTTTGATAAAGGCAGAATGTTTATTGAGTCACCTAACATTGATAATACTATCAAAAAAGTTAGTAAGGTTTTTGGTATTCATGAACTAGTTATGGCTTATAAAATAGATACCGATTATGATAATTTAAAAGAAACTGTTAAATCTTTAGTTTCTGAGTTAAATTTTAAAACTTTTAAAGTCGTAACTAAAAGAAGTGATAAAACTTATCCTAAAACTTCTATGGAAATTAGTAAGGAAATTGGGGGTGTCGTTTTAAAAAACGTTCCTAACATTAAAGTTGATGTAAATAATCCCGAGATTACCATAAATATTGAAATACGTTCTAATGCTACATACATTTATATGGAAAGTATTAAAGGATTAGGAGGTTATCCAGTCGGAACGATGGGTAAAGGTCTTTTAATGTTATCGGGTGGTATTGATTCACCAGTTAGTGGTTACCTTGCTATGAAAAGGGGCATAAAACTAGAGTGCATTTATTTTGAAAGCCCACCTCATACAAGTTTAGAAGCCAAAGAAAAAGTCCTATCTTTAGCCAGAATTCTAAAAACTTATAATATTGATATGAAAGTTCATATTATTAATTTAACTAAAATCCAAGAAGCTATCTATAAAAATATTCCTCACGAATATTTAATAACTATTTTAAGAAGAATGATGTACCGAATTAGTGCCATTGTTGCTAGTAAAAGTAATTGTAAAGTCTTAATCAATGGAGAAAGTATTGGTCAAGTAGCGAGTCAAACACTAACTAGTATGAGTGCAATTAATGAAGTAGTAAACATCCCCGTTATAAGACCCGTAGCTTGTTTTGATAAATTAGAAATAATTGAACTAGCTAAAAAAATTAATACTTATGAAACGAGTATTTTGCCTTTCGAAGATTGCTGTACGATATTTGTCCCACAACACCCCGTTATAAATCCCACAAAAGAAAAATGCTTAGAATATGAAGAGTTAATTCCTTATAAAGAATTAATATATGAAGCTGTCAAAACTCATGAAGTAATTAATATTAAAGACGAAAATAAATATGAAGACTTATTATAGTATAAAATAAGCAAAACTATTCATACTAAGAGTAGGTGAATTAGTATGAAACATAACGAAGTATATTATAAAAGTCCTGTATTTAAAGATTATTCTATCCAGAATGAATTAATGTATAATATGTTTAATGATTTTGCTTTATCTTATCCGAGTAGAAAAGTTATAAATGAAGTAGATAGTATTGTTAAACATAGATGTCATGATAAGAAATAAGAATATACTTATTTCTTTTTAATTGTAAAAATGTAAATATCTCATAGTACGCCATTGACTTTATATGCGTATGACGTATATAATTAGAGTAGATTAGTAGATATTATTTGACAATGTTTTTATTCTATTATTACTATAATATTTTTTAAAAGGTAGGTATTTATGTATGAAAGATCATTTAGTTAGAAATGTATTAATTGTTTCCATTATATTAATTGGTGTAGCTATTAGTATTGGTTTTTCTTTTGCTTATTTTACAGCTAAAATAGTTGGTAATGAAGATGCCGAATTAATGAAAGTAACTTCTGGTACTATGGAATTAACTTTTGTAGATAATAATGGTATAACTTTAGAAAAAGCAAAACCAGGTGATAAAAAGTATAAAACATTTTCAGTAGAAAATACAGGAACTTTAGATGATAATTATAATTACAATATAAAATTAGTAGTTACAAAAAATACCTTTGTAAAAAGAGATTTAAAATATATATTAGAAGAATGTAGTGATATTACTTGTAATACAATAAAAGAAGATGGAATAAAAGAAGAAGGATATATAAATACAGATAGTACCAAAAATGGAGAGATGTATTTAGCAGTAGGAATACCAAGACCAGAGCAAAAACAAATTCAATATTATAAATTAACAATAGATTTTCAAGAATTAAATATGAATCAAAATGATAATAAAGAAGCAACATTTAATGGGAAAGTAAATGTAGATGCAGAAGAAGAAGCAGAATTATATGTTCAAGAAGCAAATGCACCGGAATTATATCAAGGGATGATACCAGTAGTATATGATGAAGAAGGAAACATATATGTAGCAGATGTAGATAGTGATTGGTATAACTATCAAGACCATAGATGGGGGAATGCGGTATTAGTAGATAACACCAAAGAAGGAGTAACAGCAAAATATTTTAATGGAACAGAATTAAGAGACGATATTGCAGGAGAACAAATACCAATGGAAGAAATACTGCAAATGTATGTATGGATACCAAGATACAAATACCAATTATGGAATGTAAATAATGAAGGTAAACCAAAACAAACTATTAATATTAAATTTGAAGAAGGAATAGAAAGAACTGGAGATATAACTTGTAAATATACTAATAATAATGATGGAACCATAACTGAAAGTTGTTTAAATAAAGAAGGAGAAGAAGCAAGTAATGGCGAATGGTATACTCATCCAGCCTTTAAATTCGGAGATACTGAATTAAATGGTATTTGGATGGGAAAATTTGAACCAAGTGATTCACAAGATGAAACTGGAAGAACAAGAAATGTAATAAATGAAATAACAATACTACCGGATAAAACAAGTAAGACTAATGCACCTGTGTCAACATATTTTTTTGCAGAAAGAAATATCGAATTACAAAAAGCCAATAAATATAATTTAAATTCTGTCGAAATTGATACTCATATGGCAAAGAATAGTGAATGGGGAGCAGTAGCATACCTAACACAAAGTATATATGGAATATATAAAGATGAAAATACTTGCAATATAAATGATATGGATTTTGAAGGATGTGAAGTATGGATAAATAATACAGCCCAAGGAGCAGGAAGTACAGGGGTAACAAATAACTATGGTGGAACATATACAGGATGTGTAGGAGACTTCGTAAATGCATCAATCGAATGGAACCCAATAGATGATGGATCAATAGCAAAATGTAAAGAAGGAAATAGATGGAACGAAAAAGGAGTTAATGCATCAACTACTGGAAATATGTATGGCGTATACGATATGAGTGGTGGATCACATGAATATGTGATGGGGGCAATTGTTAATCAAAAAGATGGTGGATTATATTTAGCAGGTAGTGGATTTATAACGGAAGAAGGTAAGGCTAATACACTCCCAGAATCAAAATATTATGATATATATACATTTAGTGATAAAGAGTCTACACACAAACGAGGCCATTTAGGAGATTCAACAAGAGAGACATTACAAAGATTTGGGAATTTAAATGGTGGATGGAATACAGATGGAGCAACCTTTCCTAGCGTAATTTCTAGTGACGTAAATCCTTGGTTTATACGCGGGGGTTATAGCAACTTTGCCATTAGAGCAGGTGTTTTCAATTTCGGCTGGGGATATGGTGGCGCAGGTACAGCGCAATCATTCCGCTCGGTGTTAACAGCTGCTTAAATATAATTAAATATACATTTTATTAAAACCATTAAAATATTCCATTAATGGTTTTTTTATGTTATACTTTTAAAAGAGAGTAGTGATAATATGAAAAAGAATGGATTCACTTTAGTAGAAGTAATCACTGTAATAGTAGTTTTAGGAATAATCATCTTAATTGCTGTCCCTTCTTATTTAGGAATATCAGAAACTTTAAAACAAAAAGAATATGATAACAAATTAAAACA
>CANRME010000083.1 GCA_947631655.1 uncultured Bacilli bacterium
TAATTATTTTTTTCTAAAGAGTAAGTTAAACCTTTAATAATTAAAGAATTATCTTCTACTAAAAGTATAGACATAAGTAACTCCTTTCTAATAGGTATTATAACACAAGAAAAAATAGGGTGGTTATTTAGTTATCTTCATTAATATTATCAAACAATTGGCGTATGTCAATTTCTAGGGCATCAGCAAATTTTCCAATAGTTTCTAAAGTTGGAGTTTTATCTATACTTAAACATTCTAAATCTCTAACATAACCATGGGTTAAACTGGTTAAGTCAGCAAGTTCTTGTAATGTATAACCTCTAATGAGACGATATTTTCGAATATTTTTTCGGACTTGAATAGATAAATCTCTTTTATTATATCTTCTCATAGAAGTTTTCCATCTCCTCTCGAAATCTATTATTTCATAGATCGTGAGAAAAATATGTCGCCTGCGAGAAGTTTTTATGATATAATCAATTTAATGAAAGGAGGAACTTTTATGAAAAGAGTGTTGAGTATTATAATTTGTGTTTTATCTTTATCTTTTTTAGTTGGTTGTACTAGTGATTCTAGTGAGGTAACTGATATTAATGGAAATGCCAAATCAAGTTTTAATGTTAATGAAACAGCAGTTTATGAAGATGTTCATTATACGGTTACTAATGTAGAATATTCTAATGGTGATGAGTATGATAACCCAGCTGACGGAAATAATTACGTTGTTGTTACAGTAAAAATAGAAAATAAATCAGATGAAAAAATTTCTTATAATGCTTTAGACTGGCAAATGATTAATTCTGATGGTCAAGAAGATAGTGAAACATTTACTACTATTGATTCAGATACTAATTTGAATTCTGGTGATTTAGTAGCAGGTGGCACCAAAACCGGGACTATTGTTTTTGAAGAAAGTAAAGATGCAACTTCTTTGAAACTTAATTATTATTCCAATGTTTTATTTGATGACGAAGGAACTATTGAGTTTATTATTAAGTAGGAGGTAAAAATATTTGAAAAACGTAGTAAAGTTTTATTTGTAAATTCTATTTTAGCAAGTTTGTATGTTATTTATATAATATGTTATTTTAGAGGAGCTATGGGAGATTTAAATTCGTCTGAAGAAATAGGTGGGGCGATTGCTACCGCATTAGTTACTCCTCATATGGCAGTAATTGGTCTTGGAGCAGTATTTTCTTGGATTGGTTTTGGTTTAAGAAAATCTTGGGCTGCTTTAGTCGCTGCTATTCTCTATTGTGTTGGGGCTTTCTTATTTATAGCATATATAATTTTTTGCATACCACTAATTGTTTTAGGATTTATTGGATACTCTAAACAAAAGAAACTAGTTGGAGGAGAAGTTTGAAGAGGAATAAAAACCTCTTTTTTCTTGTTTGACTTCCTATAAAGTATATAATAAAATACTTTTAAGAGGTATCGCTATGATAAATAAAGACTTTAATAGTAATTTAAACTATATATTAAATAATTTAAAACAAAATATAATAGAAGCTCAATCTTTAGAAGATAAATTATATTTAGAATTATCAAAGAAAGAAATAATTGATTATTTAAATTATGTTTATAATATTATTAAAAGTTGGGAAGAATTTTATAAATTGGGTAAGTATGATTTTATAAAAGAAAAGTATAAAGAAGTAGAATCTATTATATCAGAATTAGAATTGTGTTTAGCGGATTATAAAGATATATTTAATATGGACGGAATATCTTATGCAATATACGAAATAGGTAAAAAATTAAAGGAATTATAGTTTTAATAAGAAGGGAGTTAATAATGTGTTAGAGCATTTAGATAATATAGTTAAAGATATTCTATTATTAAAAAAAGAAGATAAGTATAATTTCAATAATGTTGATATTACTTTTTTAGAAAATAGTATAATGGATATTAGAAATAATTTAAAAGAAATAGATTTGAATAAAGTTAAAATGATATCAGAGATTATTTACGAGTTAAATATAGATAATGATTATTCTAGATTAACTGACCACATTAGTAATGAATTTTATGCTTTTGAATTTTTATTAGAGCAAAAAATTAAATGATAAAAAGAGGGTAACCTCTTTTTTAAATATTTTCATTTCTGATAGTTTCAATAGTATTTTGCTTATTTATCTTATTTAGAGAATATTTCATTATCATGATAATTAGTAAGAAAACAGCGATGATTGATATAACTATAGGTAGAAGTGGTAAGTTATAATATAAGCCATTTTCTTTTCCTAAAGCAAGATAGATTAAGTAAGATAGAATAGTTCCAATGACGATACCAAAGGTTAAAGATTTAGTACCCATAAATACTGTTTCTAAACGAATCATGCGATTAAATTCTTTTTTAGTCATACCAATGCTTTTTAGCATGGCAAATTCCTGGCGTCGTAATTCCATACTTGTGGTAATTGTATTAAAGATATTTGTAATACCGATTAAAGTAATAACGATAATGAAACCATATAGGAAGATTGCTATTAAAGTAAATAAGTTACGCATAACACGAGCATTTTCATCAACATTATTTAAACTAAAATATTGAGAGCTAATATTTTCTTCTTTAATAATATTTTCGATTTCTTTTTGAAGTTTTGTACTATCATTAGTTTGATAATAGATACTGAGTAATTTACGACCATTAGGGAATAATTGGTCATAGAAACTATCACTGATAATTAAGGCAGCGCTAACGGGAGGACTTACAATAGCAAGAGGGGTAGTTTTAGTAATCTTAACAATAGGAATAGAATATTCATAATCATCATAATCTTTAAGATTAATTATATCTTTTTCTTGATAGGTAAATTCTTTAAGGAAGTAAGATACCATGCGACCTTTATCGCCATCATATTTATCTACCACAATATCATTTATTAAAATACCTTGATTTTTTACTTCTTCATAATCTAAATTTAGAGATTTAACATATTTTTTAAATTGCTCATCATTAATAGCGTTGATATCTAGATAAGGTAAGTCATCATCATCAAGGATAATTTCTTTTTCTATATAGTCTTTAGTGTAAGTAGCATTAGTTGCATTAGAATTATAAGAATTAATTATAATATAATCTTTAATATTATCTAAATTAGTTAGTTTAGAGACGTTATCATTATCTTGGGCACTAGGATAAAGAGTAAGTAAAATATTATAATCCATTAATTTAAGTTCATCTTTGATACTTAAGAAAGCTAAAGACATGAAGTAGAATAGGGCAATGAAAGTGAATGTAGAAACAGTTAAAGAAATAATGGTGGTGCGATATTTCTTTTTATTACGTTTTAAATTTTTATAAGATATATCTCCTCCAATTCCAAATAACTTAGATATTAATTTTGGGGATTTAATCTTTTTAGGATTAAGTTTAATATTAGCACTATTTCTAATGGAATTAATGGGTTCAATTTTGGAAGAACGCTTAGCACTACGTAGTGCAGATAGGTATATAGTTATGATACCTAGAATAATCGCAAAGATTATGGAGTAAAGAGACAGAGCAAAACGTAAGTGAATATTTACAGCATCTTTTAAGAAGAAGTTACTAACAATAATTAGTATATAAGTAGCTAGTAAACCAAAGATGATACCTAGAGGAATACCAATAAGACCTAGAATAGTAGCTTCAAAGAAGACATTTTTCTTAACTTGTTTTTTAGTAGCCCCAATACTTTTTAACATACCATATTGTTTGGTTTTTTCGGTAATGGAGATATCGAAACTATTTTTGATACAGAAGACAGATGTGAAAACGATGATTAAACAAACGATAATAACTACTGTTCCTAAACCACTTAAAACGTCTTCGCCTAAAGGGTTAGTTTCCAAGATAATTAGATAACCATTAATATCAAAGTTATTTACTTTACTTAGAGCTTCATTAACTTTATACATGTCATCTTGACTATTATAAGTTCCTTTAAGATACCTATTTAAAATGTCTTTATCAATTCCTAGGATATTCGCGGTAGTAGGGATATAATCTTTTTCCGCTTGTTTGGTATAACGAACGTAAATATCTATATTTTCTTTGTTAGTAGTATTATCTAGATAGGTAACAAACGTATACCCAGGAGCATTATAGGGTTCAATAGTGTTAATAGGGCGTTCTATAATTCCCACAATTTTATAAGTATGAGAAGTAGTATTAATAATTTGTTCATATTCAGGTTCGGCATAAGAAGAATTTTGGTCGGCTGGTTCATTATCATGTACTCGGGTACCGACGTCTAAAGTTATGACGTCCCCAATATTATATTTAACACCACCATTAGTTTGTAAGTGTTCAGGAATAACAATTTCTTCTTTATTTTTAGGTAAACGTCCTTCTTTTAAAGTAATTTGTAAGTTTTCAAAAGAAGTATCATCCATACCTTTAATGAAAATATAAGGTTTATATTTATTCTTAGAATTTTCTAATTTAGCATAACCAATATTTTCGGTGTAATAAAGTTCACTAATGGCGCGGTTGTTTTCGAAGGTTTCTAAGTCTTTACTAGAATACCCTGAAAAAGCAACATGATAATTACCGCGTTCCTCTACTTCGAAATCAATCATGGAGTTTATAGCGCTTTGATAAATGGAAGAAACGGCGGTGAGTAGGGCGACGGACAAAGTAATACCAATAATCGTTACGATAGTTCTTTTTTTATTTAATTTTAAGTTTTTAATAGTTAGTTTATTTAGTAAGTTCATAGTTAATCTCCTATAATTTTACCGTCTTCTAATTTGATTATCCGGTCAGCACATTTAGCTATTTCTAAATTATGGGTAATCATAATAATAGTTTGATTTAGCTCTTTATTAGATTTACGAAGGAGTGATACAATCTCATCACTAGATTTAGAATCTAAATTACCAGTTGGTTCGTCCGCTAAAATTAGAGTAGGACGAGTGATAAGAGCACGACCGATACTAGTTTTTTGTTGTTGACCGCCGGATAGTTCATTAGGTAAGTGGGTTCGTCTTTCCGTTAAGCCAAGAAGTTTTAAAGTATCATTTAATTCTTCTTTACTAGGAATGCGATTATCTAAGGCTAAAGGAAGCGAGATATTTTCTTCCACATTTAGGATGGGAATAAGATTATAAAATTGGTAAATAAGTCCAATTTGGCGTCTTCTAAATATGGCTAGTTTATCATCGTCTAAAGCAAAGATGTCTTCGCCGTCAATAAAAACTTTACCGGAAGTAGGACGGTCAACTCCTCCAATTAAGTGAAGAAGGGTAGATTTACCAGAGCCCGATGCCCCGATAATCGCTACAAATTCACCTTTCTCAACTGTAAATGAAACATGGTCTAAAGCTACAACTTTTGTAGTATTTTTACCATATATTTTGGTTAAGTTTTCAACTTTTAATATTTCCATAAAATTTTTCCTTTCTACAAGGTTAATTATATTATAGTAAAGTTACTATTAAGT
>CANRME010000084.1 GCA_947631655.1 uncultured Bacilli bacterium
AGTATTGATGATGAAAAAATAGCTTTCTATAATAAAGACGATTACCAAGAATTAACTACAAATAATTTAAGTATTATCAAAAATAAAGATTTAACTACTATTGATTTAAGTAAGTTAGAACAAAGTCTTGAAACTATAACGGTAAAAGATTTAAAAGATGATAAGTATTTAATTACTTTAAATATCAAAGATTCTAAACCAGTTACTGTTAATCTTGCTAAAGATAATGACAATGTAAATATTACGATTAACTATAATGATACTAAAATTAAATTAGATACAGCTATAACTTATGGTGTAAAATTAGATACTATTAAAACTACTAATACCGTAAATATTGAAGATTTAACGGATGAAGATAACCAAGAAATTATATCTAATTTAACTAAAATTTTAAGCGAATTAGTTGCTTGATAAAAATATAATTTAAAAAGTGATATTTCAGCTATTCTGGAGTATCACTTTTATTATTGTCTAAAGGTATTTCACATTTATAATTATTAGCTTCATAATAGGAAATAGCACTTTCTTGATTTGAGAAATTAGTACTTTGGAAAATTTCGGTTTCATAGGAATATGAGAAATTTTGATCGTTGAAGATATAAGATTGATTATTTTGGTTTCTATTTTTAAAATCTTGATAACTTTCTTGTCTTGTAAAAACATTATTTATTCTTCTCGTAATATGGTTAAGTGTGTTATCCTCAATATTAAAGTAAACAGTATCAATAGTGGTTTCAACAGTATTTGCTTCACTGTTAGTGACAACAGGGCTCGTACAAACAATACTAACAGTCATACTACCAACTTGGTAATTAGCCGTAGTAGTAGAAATATTACCTAAACTATCTTGCGCAATAATATTAACCGTATGAACTCCATCGGTAGAAACATCGGGATTTGATTCAAAATCATATTCGCAGCCATTAGGGTCTTCACAAGTTTCCACAAAATCTTCTAGTTTAGGTGTAGAATTAGTTTTAACCATAATACCATTTTTTAAAGTTACTATAGGACCCCAAGTGTCAACTACATTTATAGTTCCTCTTTTTACAACATCTTTATAAGTTACAGTATAAAAATAGGTTCCAATAGTATTAATATCAACATTGGAAATATTTAAAATATATTGTAATTCATCAACATTATTTAAGTCGATATAATCATTGACATTATTTGATAGAGTTTCACCTAAATTATAAGTTATATTCTTAACAATAAAGTTTTTAGGGTTATGTAATACGCCGAAATAGTAATAAGCTCCGCCACAAAAACCTAATGCCAAAAGAACAACAATGGACATAATAGTCCGCATTCTTTTTTCTCTTGGAGTAACAATTGTTACCCTTTTTTTATTTTTATCCGGATTATCGACGACTACTTTTTTTTCAATAGGGTTAATTTTACCAGGTAAAGCGTTATTAGTAGGAGTTATTACACCATTTACAATAGTTCCTAGAACTACACTACCTTTACCATTTTTTTCATCTTCAGTTTTATGAATAGCTATACTTTCTTCTTTTACTGCAGGTGCCGTTTTTACTACTGGTTCTTGAGTTGGAGGAGTTTCTTTTTTAACTTCATTATTTTCTTTCACTTTAGCACCTTCCTATTCTTATTTAAGTATACTATTTTTTTTATTTTTACGCAATAGCATACTTTTTCATCATAAATATTTTTATTTTCTATTGACGAACATAATTTCGTGTTATATAATAGAAATATGCAATAAATAAATTGAAGAAAGGAAAAAAATATGAAGTCAAAACACTTAAAGCTAAAGAAAGCTTATCAAAATAATATTGATATATCAGATAAAAACTTAGGAAATAAATACACTTATTTTGAAGATTCTAAGTTAGATGAAAGTAAAACATTGTTATATGAAATAAATACTAATCCTACACATTACAAAAGATTTGTAAGAGGCCAAATAGTAAGAGTTAAATTTGGTGTAAATATCGGGAGCGAGTTTTCAGGCGAACACTACGCAATAGTGATTTCAAAGCAAGATACAATGATTAATCCTGTCATTCATGTTATTCCATTAACATCAAAGAAGGCAAAATACAATTTAGATCTAGATGAATTATTATATGATAAAGAAGAAATTAATAAATTAAAAAATCTATTAATAAATGAGACAAATATTAAAAGAATTAAAGAAATTAGTAATTGTATTAAATATTACTCTAATCAAAAACACAAAAAATCTTATGCATGTATTAAACATTTAAAAACAATAAGTAAATTATCTGTTTGTAAGCTTATGAATGAATATGACTATCTATATAATTTAAGAATATCTAGCAAAAAATTAAAATTAATTGATGAAGAAATTATAAAAGAATATACTTTATAGTATAAAGATAGTACATATTTTATACTTGACTAACATAAAATAATATTGTAGAATGTAAATACAAGAGCAGAAATGCTTTTTATAGTATTGTATAAAATTATGCAATACAATGACAAGTGTCGTTAGACATTCTATAATGGTTAGCCAAGCGCTAACCTTTTTTTATTTTATTTAATTAAGTCACAATTAACAAATAAAAGTCGGAGTAATTTTGAGAGTAAAAAAACAAAAAGCCCCCATAAAATGGGGGAAAAATAATCATAATTGGTAGTCTGTATGAGATTTGAACTCATGAATGCCACCTTGAGAGGGTGGTGTGTTAAACCCCTTCACCAACAGACCATAAAACAATGTCGCTTAAGACATTGTTATTTTATCATAAATATAATTTTTTAGCAACTTACTTTTTATTATTAAGAGCTTCTAAAATTTGAGCTTTATCCATTGTTGATTTTACTAAATAAACTGCTACAATAACAATAGTAGAAATAATGGCAGACATAACAACAACCATGTTATTTGACCCTAAACTTGCATTAGAAGTTGTAGTTCCAGTATTGTTATAAGTATCATTGCCAGTTTGCTCTATTATTGGAATATCACAGTCACTTCTACCATCTTCTATACATCCTACAATATCTTTATCGCCACTTTTAGCTACTTCATTTATAACAGTTTCAAGAGCAGAATTATATGAATTTACAGCATAAGAGTCACTTATTACAACTAATGGAGTGGCGTTAACAGAAGCATCATAACCAGCTTTACTAAAAGCATCGGCAACTTTAGTACCTAATTCATAATCAGCTCCTTGTTTCCAATCAATATGATCAATGTAAAGTTCTTTTTCAACTACTTCAAAAGTTTTATTATAACCATCTAATCCTTCTAAGTATTCAATTTGCGCTTCACATGCAGGACATCCTCCAGCATAAAAGATATATACTTTTACTTTATCAGCAGCACTTACTACTAATGGTAAGCAACATAAAATAGCAATTACTCCACTTAATATTTTCTTCATTATCTCATTTCCTTTCTCTTACTTTTTTATTATAACAAAAATAATTCATAAAAAAAAGACTTATTTATTAAATAAATCTTGATACATAAATTTTTCTCGTACTACCTTCTTCATATTTTTCAAATATGCCAATAATACTATTTATTAAATTATTAAGTAAATTTTCATCTTTTTCTAATTTAACTCTTAATAAGCCATTTTTAACTTCTTTTCTAAAATTGTAATCATCAATATATTTAGCTAATGCTTCATCTAATTTTTTAATTCTTATAATATCTTCATTAGATAGTTCATCTTTGATAAAAATAAATTTTTCATAAATCTTTAGTAGTTTTTCGCTAAAGACATCACCCTCATAATATTCAAAATTAACAATGCGATAAAAATTAGGAGCGTAACTTATAATTAATTTATTCTTATCCATGACTACCATCTCTATTCTTAAATTAATAATACAATAAAATGAGAATAAAGTAAAGAAAAACTATTCAAAAATGAATAGTTTAAAATAATCTAAATATATCTTGGATAGTAATATAAACCATTAAAAGCATTAGTAAGAAGAATCCAACAACATGGAACATATTTTCTACATTACTATTTACAGGGCTTCCTTTAATTTTTTCAATGATTAAGAATAAAACACGTCCACCATCAAAGGCTGGGAATGGTAAGATATTTACTACTCCTAAGTTAATACTTAAGAATGCTACTAAATATACTAACTGAGCAATACCCTTACCTACCGATTGGTCAACAATAGAGTACATTCCTACTGGGCCTGATAAAGCGCTTAAAGAAATTTTACCAGTAAATAAAGAACCAACAATAGTTACCATGGAATGGACAATAGTTCCAAACTTATTAAAGGCATATTTAACCGCCGGTACAAAACCTTTTTCAAATTTTTGATCAATTTGGAAACCGAATACTTTGGATTCTTCGCCGTCCTCATTTTTAACAGTTTTTGGAGTTACATTATAAGTTTTTTCTTGGCCATCTTCTTTTTTAACGGTGATGTCATAACTTCCATCTTTAGTTTTCATAATTAAATATAATTGGGCCATATCCCAAGAAGAAGTCTTTTTACCATTTACTTTAGTAATAACATCCCCTACTTCAACACCAGTTTCACTTATGGCTGAACCTTCTTGAATATCTAAAATTCTCGGTGTTAAATCTTGTCCACCCCAAATAAGACCGATTACAAATAAAACAACAATAGCTAAGATAAAGTTCATGGTAACACCAGCAATTAAGATAATTAATCTTTGATACCAAGGACGATTACACATTAATTTTTCTTTAGGTATTTTATCATCATCGTCCATTACTTCCCCAGCCATTTGGACATAACCACCAATTGGAAAAGCTCTAATGGAATATTGAATTTTATCTTTGCCAATATGTTTCCATATTAAAGGTCCCATACCAATTGAAAATTCATAGATATGGACACCACTTTTCTTAGCTGTAATAAAATGTCCAAATTCATGAATAACAATAATAATACTTAAAATTAACAATAATATCAAAATATTTACAATAATCATAACATTCTCCTCCTAAAAGAAATTTATTAACCAGATATAACTAATTACTAATATAACAAAACTATCTATATAATCTAATATGCCACCTTTTATAGGTAAAATACTTTCAAAATCTTTTAAATTATTTTCACGTTTTATTTTACTAAATAATAAATCACCTACGATAGCAATAATACTCAATAAAATACTCATTACAATAATGGTAATAATATTTTCTGTTCCAATAAATATTATATAAAATGTCGAACTTATAAGACTGGCCATTAAAATCCCACCGATAGCACCTTCAACAGTTTTATTAGGGGATATATTTTTACTTAATTTATGTTTACCAATTAATTTACCAATAAACCAAGCAAAAGTATCGCCGACGGCGGCTATTAATATTAGATATAACAATAAATATTTATTAAAGTTTTCTAATAATATTACTCCATTAAAGAAAACTCCTAGTAAGATTACCATCCC
>CANRME010000085.1 GCA_947631655.1 uncultured Bacilli bacterium
GAAGCCGAAGCTAAAGAAGTAGCAACTAAGCGCCAAAATCTTGCTAAAGAAAAGAAATTCCAAAAACAATCTGTTAGTTTAGAAGATTTATTTAGTAAAATTAATTCTGGTGCTAAAGAAATTAATGTCGTTTTAAAATGTGATGTTCGTGGTAGTGAAGAAGCTGTTCGTAGTGCCTTAGAAAAAATTGATGTTGAAGGTGTTAAAGTTAATGTTATTCGTAGTGATATTGGTGCTATTACCGAAAGTGACGTTGTCCTTGCGCATTCTAGTGATGCCATAATCATCGGATTTAATGTTGTACCTTCTGCTAATACTAAGGAAATAGCTAAAGAATATAACGTTGATATAAGACTTTATACCATTATTTATAAAGTTATAGAAGATATGGAACTGGCTATGAAAGGTATGCTTGAACCAAAATTTGAAGAAAAAGTAATCGGTACGGTAGAAGTTAGAAAAATATTTACTTTCTCTAAAGTCGGTAAAATCGCTGGTTCTTATGTAACTGATGGTGTTGTTAAGAATAATTCGCAAATAAGAGTTATAAGAGATGGTATTATTATTCATGATGGTAAAATTGCTGGTCTTCAAAGAGGAAAAGAAACTGTTAAAGAAGTTAAAAAAGGTTATGAATGTGGTATTACTTTAGAAAGTTATAGTGACTTAAAAGAAGGCGATACTTTCGAAGTATACGAAACCGTCGAGGTTAAAGATGAATAGTATTAAACAAAAACAAATCTCTAATGAACTAGCTCGAGTTATCGCCGAAATTCTAGGTAACGAAGCCCGAGATGAACTTCTTAAAACTATCACTATTACCGGTGCGGAAGTAGCAAGTGACTTATCTAGCGCTAAAGTTTATTTTACATCTTTAAGTGCCATGAATCCTAAGGACTTAGAAAAAGAACTAAAAGAATCGGCGCCTTATGTTAGAACTTTAGTATCTCAAAAAATGGAATTAAGACATACTCCGGAAATTAGATTTGTCTTTGATAAATCTGTGGAATATGGTAATAAAATTGATAGAATTATAGAAAGTATCCACGAAAATGATAATTAATATTAATAAACCAAAGGACTATACAAGTCGTGATATTGTAAATATTGTTGGTAAAACTCTAAATACTAAAAAATGTGGACATACGGGAACTCTAGATCCAATCGCATCTGGAGTTCTAATTATATGTACAGGCGAAGATACTAAATTAGTAGAATTACTCACTAGTAGTTATAAAGAATATATTGCTACTTTTAAATTAGGTGTTGAAACTGATACTTTTGACATAACGGGGAAAGTTACTAAAACTAGTAATAAAACTGTGGATAAAGAAGAAGTTATTAACACTCTAAATAGTTTTATTAAAACTTACGAACAAACACCTCCCATTTATTCGGCGATTAAAGTAAATGGTAAAAAACTTTATGAATATGCAAGAATTGGAGAAAAAGTAGCACTTCCTAAAAGAGAAGTAACAATTAAAGATATTAGTTTATTAGAGTTTAATGAAAATGTTGTGAAAATTAAAACTTTAGTTAGTAAAGGTACATATATAAGAAGTTTAATCAAAGATATAGGAGATGCTTTAGGTACTTATGCTACCATGACGGACTTAATAAGAACGAAACAAGGAGATTTTTCTATAGAAGATAGTATAACTTTAGATGACTTGCAAACTAATAATTTTAAGTTTTATACCAAAGAGGAAATACTTCCATTTAAAAAAGTAACTCTGACGGAAGAATTACTATTTAAAGTTAAAAATGGTAATAAAATAACTCTAACTTATGAAGATGAATATCTAAGTTTAATGGAAAATAATAAAATAATTGCTATTTATCAAAAAGACAAAGATATATATCGGGCATATAAAATGTTTAATAATTAGAAGTTTTGTTATTCGGTGTCGAAACTGTTTAACAATTCTTTTTTTTGCACTATATTATAAATGTAATAAGGTGATAAGATGATAACAGATAATTTAAATTTAAAAGAGTTAAAAGCGATTAAGATATGTCATAATATGATTTATGATATTATGAAAAAATTTTATGGAGTTCCCAAGAATGACTTATATCAAGCAGGAGTTATCGGTGTTTTGGAAGCTTTAAAAAATTATCAAGAAAACAAAAATTGTAAATTTTCGACTTATGCTTGGACTTATATCTATGGTGAGATGTATTCCTTACAAGCCTCATCTAAAAGTATTAATCAAAATAGGGAAGGAAGAAAAATATTAAAAGCCATAAACTATGCTAAAGAACGTCTTACACAAATAAATGGTAAAGTTCCAAGTCCTAAAGAACTAGCTGATTTCCTAGAAATCGATGAACTAGTTATCGCTAATGTTATAAATACTTCTAAAGACCCTCTAAGTTTAAATTATACTAATGCTGAAAATGACGCCATTGAAAATATTATACCTAGTAATGAAGGCATACCTTTAACTACCAAGATTGATTTACAAAATAGTATGGAAGTTTTAACCCCTGAAGAACAAAACATAATAAAATATCGTTATTTTGATGACTATACCCAAAGTGAAGTTGCGAAAAAACTTGGTTTAACTCAAGTATCTGTATCCCGTTATGAAAAACGTAGTTTAAACAAAATGAAAGATTATCTTACTAATTAACTATTTTAAAACTAATTTTTGCTCTTCATCTATATCATAACTAAGAATTATCGCTATATGGCTAATAATATCGTTCATATTAGACTTATTTATATAATCTAAAAATAATTGCTGTTCTACTAAACCTTGTTTATCCGAAGGTATTATAAACTCTTCACATAATCTATTACCATAAAGTGTTAAAATTCCCATATTTGGTTTATATTCAAAACGTACGTTTTCGTTATATAAGTTTAAAATATATTTATTAAATGAACTATTTTTTAAAAAACTATAATAAGCAATACTATTATAAGAATTATAAATAGTAATTCCTTCATGATTAACAGAAGTATTTAAAGCAATAGCAATATCGCTATTTTGCGATTTGGCATAAATAAATTTTTTATCAGTTTTAACTTCATATTTTCCATCACTTAATATTTTATCAACAATTATCTTACTAGCCTTAGTATATTCTACACTACTAGGATTTAATATTTTAATTAATTTATAAAAAGCATTAGAATCAGCATTGTAACTAGAATTAATATTTATATTATTAATAAATAAATCATAAGGATTAATACTATCATTTATAATAGTATCTATACTCTCTAATACTGTCCCACTAAAATTTGATGTAATTACTTCAACATTTTGAATATAATTATTCTCAAATGAATTATCAGTACTATCTAAATCGTCATCTCCCATACTAGGTGTAATATCTTTATTATAATTAGGTAATTTATGTGGCACTGTAGCAATCATTCCTGCTCCTAAAACAAGGCTTATAAAAGTAAGTATTCTATCATTCTTTTTCATACATATTCCCCTTTTTCAGCAAGAAGTATCCTACTACAAATCCCCTAAAATGTCAAATTGTATAAAAAATAAATAAAATCCCCATAATATAAGTGGAGGATTTTATGAAAAAAGAAGAATATAAAAAATTAGTTAAAAAATATACCCCAAAAGATAATAAATTTGAAAATGCTTTAATAGCTTTTGTTTCTGGTGGCGTAGTAGGTATCCTTGGTGTCTTTATTTACCAAATACTTACGATGTTTGAAATAGGTGAAAAGACTAGTACCATATGGACGGTTATAATTTTAGTGTTAATCGCTTCCTTCTTAACTAGTATGTGTATATTTGATAAGTGGGTTACCAAATTTCGGTGTGGCTTAATTGTTCCAATTACCGGTTTTGCTCATTCGGTCACAAGTTCTGCGATGGATTACAAACAAGACGGTTTGATAACGGGTTTAGGAGCAAATATCTTTAAACTAGCGGGAAGTGTTATTATTTATGGCGTTATTAGCGCTTACGTTCTAACCCTATTGGCGGTGATCTTCCATGTCTAGTTATACTTATAATAATGTTTATCTAAAAGATTACTATACTTTAACAAGTAAGTTGGAAAAAGATGGTAACCTAAAACAAATCGATTATGTTATGGAAGATTATTACTTTAAAGCTAAAACATTTGAACAAAGCGAAATTAAAATGCAACAATTTGTCATTGATAAAATACTCTCTCGTTTTAATAAAAATATCGATTATATTATTGGAGGAGATTTAACTAATCAAATAGCAGTTACTTCTTACAGCGTTTCTAAATATCCTATACCTTTTCTAGGTTTATATGGCGCTTGTAGTACTTTTAATGAATCATTAATTATCGCCGCAAATATGATTTCCAAAAAACTTGCTAAAAATATTCTTACTATTACTAGTAGTCATGCCTTAAATGCGGAAAAACAATTTAGGTATCCCGTAGAATATGGTGCTCCAAAACCTGAGCGCGCCACGATTACCGCAACTGGTGCGGTTAGTACCATCGTAAGTGATGAACCAAGTCATCTTAAAGTTACCTCTGGTACTATTGGTAAAATTGTCGATTACGGCATAACTGATGTCTTTAATATGGGAGCCGTTATGGCTCCTGCGGCCGCCGACACTTTAGTAAAACATTTAACGGAACTTAAAAAAAGTATTAATGATTATGATTTAATCTTAACTGGTGACTTAGGTGCTGTTGGGTCTCAAATCTTTAAGGAATTATTAAAACCTTATAATATAACTCTTAAGAAACACATTGATGCGGGCGAAATACTTTATAAAAAAGAGCAAAATTTAAGTAGTGGAAGCTCGGGACCAGCTACAATGCCTTTAGTATTATTTACTAAAATATTAAAAGAAAAGAAATACAAGAAAATCTTACTATTAGCGACCGGTGCACTTCATTGTCCTACTTTAGTTAATCAAAAACTATCAATCCCCGCTATTTGCCATGCTGTTAGTTTGGAGGTAATATAAAATGATGATGTATATAAATGCTTTTCTTTTTGTTGGTATTGTATCTCTAATAGGAGAGTTAATACTAGATAATACTAAACTTACTTCTGGACATGTTACAAGTATTTTAGTAGTAGTTGGTGCTATTTTAAGTTTCCTTGGTTTATATGATAAACTAATTGATTTTGCGGGCGTTGGAGCAAGTATTCCGATAACTTCCTTTGGTAATTTATTATTTAAAGCTTGTTATGAAGGTTTTAAAAACAAAGGTTTATTAGGCATGTTTACTAATATGTTTAGTACTACTTCTGGTGGTATAACAGCTGCTATAATTTTCGCTGCTTTCTTTACCTTATTTACAAGACCTAAAGATTAGGTCTTTTATTTTCCTTGACGGGGGGGGGGTGTAAATGATAAGATATACACATAAG
>CANRME010000086.1 GCA_947631655.1 uncultured Bacilli bacterium
ATTTTTGTCTATATTTATATCCATATCAATATAATTAATACGATTAGCTTTAGCATTAATAATAAATAAAAAAGTTAATAATATTCCAAATATTTTTTTCATAATGATTTCACCTACTATAATTTTATCATATATTTTTTAATAATATTTAAAAAACTGCTATAAGCAGTTCATTAAAATTCTACTTTGACGTTTTCTCTTTCTTCTTTTAAGGCTTCAAAGTAAGTTTCAGATTTAAATCCAAACATTTTAGCTACAAAATTACTAGGAAACATCATAATTTTATCATTGTATTTTAAAACAATGTCATTATAAAATTGTCTAGCATAACTAATTTTATCTTCAGTATCCTTAAGTTGTCCTTGTAAATCTAAAAAGTTAGTATTAGATTTTAATTCAGGATAACTTTCTGCTAAAGCAAATAATTTAGACACAGCTTGCGTTAATTCATTAGATGCTTTCATCTCGTCTTCTTTAGTAGTAGCGGAAGCAAATGTGTTTCTTGCTTTTACAACATCTTCAAAAGTACCTTTTTCATGTTTAGCATAACCTTTAACAGTTTCAACTAAGTTAGGAATTAAATCAAATCTTCTTTTTAATTGGACATCAATCTGACTCCATTCATCTCTTACCTTATTTCTTAATCCTACTAAACTATTATAAGTTCCTATAACATATAAAACTAGTAATACAACAATAGCAATAACTATAATTAATGGCCACATAATTAATCCTCCTTATAAATATATATTAACATAGAAAATATTTTAAGACAAGGAATGTTTATATGAATTTTTTTATTACAGGTTTAATAGTAGGTATAGTTAGTTTAATACCAGGTATATCAGGTGGTACAATAATTATGTTAAGTAGTAAATATGAAGAAATATTAAAAGGTATAGCTAAATTAAAAATTAAAATTATAGGGAAACTTATTTTAGGAGTAATAATAGGTATTTTAGTTAGTGCTAAATTAATAGAATATTTATTTAAAATTATGCCAGTAGAGACTTTATTTTTCTTTATAGGATTACTTCTATTTTCTTTACCTAAATTAATTAAACAAGAATACAAATATTTTTCTTTTCCTTTTCTTTTAATTGGTATGTCAATAATTTACATTACCTTTCTATTAACGCCGAGTCATTCATTAATTATTACAGAGTTCCCTACTATTACCATAACATTTTTAATTATATTTATGTTTTGTGGCGTACTTGATGGCTTTTTTACAATTCTACCAGGTATATCTGGTTCTTTAATTATGATGATTTTAGGACCATACTATTTATATAAAAGCTATTTAGCTAATATTAATTTATTAAATATAATTCCTTTAATATTTTACTTTTTTGGTGATTTATTAGGAGTTTTATTAGGTAGTAAATTATCTATTATCTTACTAAAAAAATATCGTAAAATTACGATATCTATATTAAGTGGTATGATGCTAATGAGTATCGTTTTACTAACTCCCAAAGTAAGCTATACTCCTCCATTAATAATAAGTTCTTTAGTTTCATTTATATTTAGTATCATACCCATTTTAATTATTAATAAATTAGAATAAGAATTAATCTACTCTATCTCGAGCTGTTAAGACAACCCATCCATTATAGACACCACCACTGTTACTTCCAAAACTAAATATACCACTAGTATCAGGATACCAACTAGCACCTCCACGTATCACCCATGGTGCGGACGATGTCCCAGGATAACTACCAGAACTAGTATACCAAGTGTTATAATTCTTATCTTCAATGGTAGTTGGGTTATACACTTCTCGTGTCGCATCCCCTAAATGCCCACGAAAATTACCACTAAAACTATATATATCATAATACTTAGAATCTGGTGGGGTAGTAAAGCCGGATGTACCTGGTAAAAATTTACCTGATTCATCAACAATAATTCCCATTACTCTAGCCCATTCACCAGCTCCATGCATATCATATATGCCATATATATTATCAGTTGTTGAAGCGTGGACGCCATTTTTATTCCATTGATTAGTCGATTCGCAAGTTTCCACTGTTGTAGTAATATACTTATTTGGACCTTCGGCACTTGGATCAGCGGAACATCCAGTTATTCCCTTGGTTGTATTGTTAAACCATACTTCACATCCGCCTTCTACACATGTTTCGGCATTTATATATCTTCCATATTTGGAATTTGTTAAATATGCTACACTTCCCCAATCTATGTTTTTTAATGGATGAATGTCAACTTCTGATTTATTTAGATTATATTTGGGCGTAGTTTCTATTTTTTTGGCAAAATCAAAATACAATTTCATTCTATGAGAATAATTAGGTGATTTGTTTGGAAGAACTATCATTTCTTCAGTAGTTTCCGTTGTAGTAAAATTAGGTCTAAATTTACCTACCCATATTCCTGGTAACTCTGTTTCTCCAAAGGTGAAAGCTGGATGAGTATACCAATTTCCATTTATGGCATTTTCACAATCTTCTCTTATTGTTCCATTTCCTTCATTAATATATTTACAACTAACATTCCCGGTACTTGTTACTCCTTTTTCAAATTTTATATTTATCATTTGTTCTTCTGCTGTTTCTCCTGCTACTGCATTAAATAACTCATATTTATATCTTGGTATCCATACATACATTTGTAAAACATCTTCTTCAGTTATTTTTTCATTTGCTTTTAATGTCCCATCTTCTTTATAAAACTTGTTCCTTATTTGTTCATCTTCATTATCAATAAGTACTGCATTCCCCCAATTATGTTTATCATAATCATACCATTCTTTCTCTATATCTGCTATGTATATATTTCCTTGGTCAAAATATATTGGTATTAATCCTTGATATAATTCGGGAGCATTTGCTCCACTTTTATCTCGATAGTTTTTAGTAAAGTATATATTACATTTATCTTCTTTATTTGTTGTTAATGTTAATTCCCATTTCTCATAATCAAATTCCCATGTACTATTATTATCACATACTACTTTATCAAAATAATATTTACTTTTATCGGGAAATGCATCTTGTTTACTATCATCTACATATATAGCTAAATTTTTATTATTACTAAAATCATCTACAGTAGTATATATAATTTGTTTATTATATTTTATTTGATATAATGCATAACTACTTCCTATGGCTACTATTAATAGTAATAAACATACACTTAATATTATTTTATTTTTATTTCCATGTTGAATTTTATTTAATTCTTTTTTCGGATTAAATTTACGCATATGGTACCTACCTCTTTATAAATATAAACTAACTTACTTGCACATTTTGTCATATTTTATATTATATTTATAATATAGCAAAATGGGGCATACTTGTCAATGTTTTAACTAATAGCAGATTAGTAAAATTTTTTCTAAGAGGTGGAAATAAATATGCTGAGAGCGTACAGAAAAAGATTAAAAATTTCACAAGAAGAGTTAGAAAAAAGAACTAATATTGATCGTAAAACCATCTTTAGAATAGAAAATGATTTAAACATGCCTTTATTAGATACCTTTGCTAAGCTAGTTCAAGCCTTAGAATTAACCGATGCAGAAATAGCTGAAGAAGTAAAAAAGAGTATTAGAATAGAAAAAAATAATAAGCATCTTGTTCGCTGATAGCTTATTATTTTTTGTTAGCTAATAGTTAATATAAAACTTTAACATTATTCTTATCATTATACAAGTCTTCAAACTTACCTTTACGACTTATTATCATTGTCATAAGAAGTCCTATAACAAATAACGCAATAGATACAAGTTGAGCTACTTTAAAACCACCTAGCATTAACGAATCCGTTCTAAGTCCTTCAATAAAGAATCTTCCTACACCATACCACATCATATATACTGCTGTAGTTTGACCTACTTTTGTATATTTAAGTCTTCTAACAATTAATAATATAATAAATCCTAATAAACACCATAAAGATTCATAATAAAATGTTGGATGATAATAAATATTACCTATTCTCATACCTTCTATAACAAAATTAGGTATTATTTTTAAATTTTTTAAAGTACTTAGTGCTACTCTTACTCCATACGCTTCTTGATTAAAAAAGTTTCCCCATCTTCCTATTGCTTGCGCAATAATTAATCCTGGTACTACTAAATCTGTCATTAAAGTAAGTCTTACTTTATATTTTTTACAATATACATACATCGTAAGAAGTCCTGCTATAATCCCCCCATGGATAGCAAGCCCACCTTCCCATATTTTAAATATATCTATTAAATGATCTTTATATAAATCAAACCTAAATATAACATAATAAAGTCTAGCTCCTAATATTCCAAAAATAATTACCCAAAAAGCTAAATTAAATATAAAATCATTACTAATACCCATTCTTTTAGCTTCTCTGCTTACTAAGAAATAACATACTGATACTCCTACTATAATTAATAAAGTATACCAATGCATACTAAAACTACCTATCGTAAAAGCTACACTATCCATATAATCATCTCCTAATTTTAGTATAACAAAAAAAGAAAGTATTATCTACTACTTATTTAACACTTTCTTTAAATATATACCAGTATAAGAACTATCTATTTTAGCAACTTGTTCCGGTGTTCCTGTAGCAACTATTTCTCCTCCAGCATCTCCACCTTCTGGCCCTAAATCGATAATATAATCTGCTACTTTTATAACATCTAAATTATGTTCAATAACAATAACAGTATCTCCATTATCAACTATTCTATTTAAAATAACTAATAACTTTTTAATATCATCACTATGTAATCCAGTCGTTGGTTCATCTAAGATAAATACACTCTTACCAGTCGCTTTCTTTTGTAATTCTTTTGCTAGTTTTACACGCCCAGCTTCCCCACCAGATAATGTCGGAGCACTTTGACCTAATTTAATATAAGATAAACCTACATCCATCATAACTTGTAATTTATTTCTAACTTTTGGAATATTTTCAAAGAATTCTAAAGCTTCACTAACGCGCATTTCTAAAACATCATAGATATTTTTACCTTTAAATTTAACTGCTAAAGTTTCTCTATTATACCTAGTCCCATGACATACCTCACAAGGTACATAAACATCTGGCAAGAAATTCATTTCAATTTTTTTAACACCATCTCCATAGCAAGCTTCGCATCTTCCTCCTTTTACGTTAAAAGAAAATCTATTCTTACCATAACCTAACATTTTACTTTCCTTCATATTAGCAAAAACATCTCTAATATCATCGAAAACTCCTACATAAGTAGC
>CANRME010000087.1 GCA_947631655.1 uncultured Bacilli bacterium
AAAGTAGGGAAAAGATATGGTAATTCTTTTGTAATAATGGTTCCTTTAGGAGTAGTTAGTAATAGTGTGTTATTTAACTCGATTGGACCTAAGATACCGATTAAGATTACGCTAATGGAAGACTTACTTAATAGTATAAGTACCAAAGTAGAAAATTATGGAATTAATAATGTGTTAGTAGAAATATATATGAATTTTAATGTGACGACAAATATTTTAACACCGGTTAAAGAAGAAAGTATTAAAAATAATTATTCTATATTGATAGCTAGTTTAATTGTTAATGGAGAGGTTCCAGGGTATTTGGGATTAGTTGAAGAGAATAGTCCTCTTAAAGAAAATTAATGAAAAAACTTTTAAGGTGTGGTATAATTTATAATAGGTGAGAACTATATGGAAGATAAAGTATTTATAAATACTGGTATAGAAAAATGTTTTCAAGAGTATTTTAAAAAAAATACGATGTCTTTTTATAGTTTTGTTATTAGTTCTTTGTGTAAGATATTTGATAGATTAGATATTGAAAATAGTTATAAGTTAGATTTGCATTATGATGCATGTGGATTTTTGTTTATTTTAAAAAGATATGGTAGTAAAGATAGAGATGTGGATAATTTTATTAATCATGTAAATTGTTTTTATGAGTTTGAAGCAAAGAATTGTCAAATTATTGAAAAGAAAAATCCTTATTTAGTGTTGGTAGTAAAAGATTTGATTGATTTTTACTTTAAAAAATGTCAAAAATTAAAATTAAGTATTGATGAGATAAATGAGTTTTATGGGGATTTGTATTGTATGAATAGTAAAAGTTCATATAAAAGGAGTTATGTGTTTTTAAAGTGTGAGTATCCAGAAGAGATAGATAGATATTTTAAAAATAAAGTATATGAATATAATACGCATTTAACATTTATGCCGGTTAAGAATAATGTTTTAGATATGGCGGTTTATGAGAAATTTGGATTAACTAAAGAAAAGATAGATTTATTAAATCAAGAAACTTTAGATGAAATTAATGATAAAGTATATGAATATTTACATATTGATCCTAAAAGTGAAGATAGAGATTTTTTAGCTAAGAAATTTATTAATGAAATGGATTTGAGTAAACTTAGGTTAAACGCAACGAGTGGGCAAATTAATGTTAAGACATTTTTAGTGATATTTGGTAGTATTATAGTAATAGGTATTATAATTGGAATGCTTTTTGTGAGGTGGTAAATATGATAGAAGTAGAAGATGTAAAATATGAGTTAGTAACAAATTATAAAGATGGTTTTGTTAAGGAAGAATTTGAGAGTTTGTGGACGGATTATTTTAAAGATTATGATTATGTAGTAGGAGATTATTCATATAATAAGTTAAGACTTAAAGGTTTTTATGATAGTAATAATAAGAAAGTAAAGGATTTGAATAATTTTGCAAATTTGGAAAAATATTTAAGTGATAATTGTGCTTATGAATGTCGGTACTTTGTACTAAAAAGAATTGATTAAAAAAGAATTTATGTTATAATTAAATAGAAGAGTAGAAAGAGGGATTTAAAATGCTTGAAAAAATGGTAATTACAAAAGAGAATGGGGAGACAGTGAACGCTGACTTTATTTTGTGTTTTAGAACGAATGTTGGTGGAAGAGATGCAGTATTTTATTTAACAACAATAAATGAAGTTGACCCTAACGGATTATATAAAATTCAAGCAAGTGAATTAGTAGGGGGAAAATTACAAACGATTGCGAGTGATAGTGACTGGACAGAAGTAAAAAATATAATGAGAGCAATTATTTCGGGAAGTCCAGCTAACTTTACGTATATAGAAAAAACTAATAATTTAAGTGCGACGAACGATTATGGAAGAATTATTGCAGTACAATTACCAGCGAAAGATAAAATGGCGGCAGATTATAAGGAAAAATTGCCACAAGCGACGATAGACAGTATTATTGGAGAAGCAAAACCAGTGGTTGAGGAAACACCACTTAATACTCCAGATGTTGCGGGAGGAAGTGTTGTAGCTCCTGGTATTGTGGAAGCTCCAGTTGTTGATACAATGGATGTCCCTGTAGCTAGTACTAATGTAGTAAATTCTGAAAATGTTACACCAATAGCTCCAACTTTGGAACCGCCAGTAGTTAATCCTGTTGTTCCAAATCAAGAAATTTCACCTTTAGATAGCGGTGGAAATGTTAGTCCAATTGAAAATTCGCAACCGGCGGTAAATGCAAGTGCCATTTCTAGCCAAACAGCTCCAGTTCAAGAAGTAATTAATCCTATTTCTGCAAATCCTTTGGGGAACGAATCAGCTGTTTCAAATTCAATGTCAAGTGATAGTGTAAATACAAATAGTAATGTTACTACAAATGCCATAAATAATGTGTCAAATGATGTAAATGCTACTGATTTAGAAAAAGAAATGGAAAGTGTTATTTTAGAGGCGCAAAATATTTTCTTAGAAAGCGCTAAAAATTTGGCCAATAAGATAATTGCTGAAGCAATACAAAAAGTAAGAGATAAAAGTAATTTAAGCTGAAGAAAGTCATTCATAAGACTTTCTTTTTTTCATAAAATTTACTATGGAAGATAAAGTAAAGGAAATAGTAGAGAAATTATATAATATTAAGATTGATGAAATAGTTTTGGGTAAAGACTATTATATTTTGTATGACTTTAATAATGTTACTTATTTTTGGGTAAAGTATAGTAGAGATGAAAAAGATTTGGAAGAATTAATGCCGATATTAAACGAGTTATACAGTTTAGGAAGGGGAGTACATATAATCCTTCCAACTAAAGAACGAAAATATTTGGTAAATGTTGATAAAAATTTGTATGTATTATTACAAGTTAATGGATTATTAACAGAGAAATTTAGTATTTATGATATTTTAATTGATAATGATAGATATGCACTTAATCCAGTGGTAAAAGCGAAATATCAAAATAATTGGGCAGATCTGTGGAGTAAAAAAATTGATTATTATGAATATCAGATAAGAGAACTTGGTAAAGACAAAGAAGAGATAATAAAAAGCTTTAGCTATTTTGTGGGGTTGGCGGAGGATGCCATTGCTTATGTAAATATGGCTTTTAATGATAATGAAAATTTGAAAGAAGTTGGAAATATCGTTTTGGCGCATCGGAGAGTAAGTTATCCCAATATGAAAATTAATTTTTATAATCCACTAAGTTTTATTGTAGATTATGAGGTAAGGGATATTGGGGGATATGTTAAAAGTGCTTTTTGGGCGGGCGTTGATGCTTTAGATATATTAGAAAATTTTTTGAAATATCGAAAAATAAATAGTTTGGAAGCGAAGCTTTTATATGCGAGAATTTTGTATCCCTCTTATTATTTTGATGTTTACGAAGATGATATGATTGATAATGAGGAAATTGATAAAGTAGTGGAGATTACGAGTAATATAACGGAGTTAGAAAATTTTTTAGTCGATGTTTACTATTTAATAAATCGGTATGTGACGATTCCTCCTATTGATTGGCTTATAAAAAAAGAGTTATAAAGTATCGTTTATAACTCCTTTAATTTCAGGTATTTCGTTTTTTAAAGTTTCAAAGACGAAGGTTTCAATGGTTTCGTTAGATAAAGCACAATGTTCGCAAGCTCCTTTAAGTTTAACGTAAGCGTATCCGTCTTCGTACTTGATAAAATCTAGATTTCCGCCATCCATCATTAAGTAAGGACGAACGGTATCTAGTACCTCTTCTATTTTTTTAACTATATCTTTATTTTCTTTATTTTTCATTTTCTTCACCTAATTAGTATTATAATAAGAAAATTAAAATATGTAAATATTTTGTGGTATAATTTTAAATAGGTGGTATTAAATGCAATATAATGTGGGAGACATCATTAAAGTAAGAGTAAGTGGATTGGCTTCTTATGGAATTTTTGTTACAATTGATGAAAATTATACAGGACTTATTCATATAAGCGAGGTTTCTTTAAATTTTGTGAGAAATGTACAAGATTATGTAAGATTGGGCGATTACATTATGGCAAAGATAATTGGAGTTGATGAAGAAGCTGGGCATTTAAAATTGTCAATAAAAGATATTGATTATGCGTTAGGAAAAGAACGCGGGATTGATAAGAGAGAAGATAATGGTTTTGCTATATTAAAAAATTCTTTACCAAAGTGGATAGAAGAAAAGAAAAAAGAATATAACTTGGAATGATTTTTAAAAATAATATTTTAATTATTTTATTGGTATCAAACAAAGGAGAACTTTGTTTTGGAGAGAATTTTAATATATGAAATTTAAAAAAGCAAGAGTCAAGATAAACGAAACTGTGTTTCGCTCTTGCTTTTTAAATTTACATTTTTGAACATGTTTAAAAAAGGTTTAACAATGAAACAATTTATACTTGCATTAATTAAAGAAATGCGTTATACTTTAATAGTCTTAGTTTTAAGACAAAGTGCCTGCCCGAGTGGCGGAATAGGTAGACGCACAGGACTTAAAATCCTGCGAGATTTAACCCTCGTGCCGGTTCAAGTCCGGCCTCGGGCACCAAAGTGCAGTCCTTCCTAGCTTTTTATAGTAGGGATTAAAATATAAAAATATCAATTTCAAAAGAGGTTGATATTTTTTTGTTTATTAATAGGAAGTAATTTTTCTAAAATGGACGAATATAATATAAAATAACGACAAATTCTTAAATTTTGTGGGGAATATAGTAGATTATTTATTGACATTTAAACTTTTGCTATGTTATAATCAATTTGTCGCTTGTAAAGTGAATTTTAATTTTTGGAGGAATACCCAAGTCTGGTTGAAGGGGGCGGTCTTGAAAACCGTTAGATCGAGTGATCGGTGCAGGGGTTCGAATCCCTTTTCCTCCGCCATTTTAGTTAGTGTTTATCGCGGGGTGGAGCAGTCTGGTAGCTCGTTGGGCTCATAACCCAAAGGTCGTAGGTTCAAATCCTGCCTCCGCAACCATTTGGTCCGTTAGTCTAGAGGCCTATGACGTCTGCCTGTCACGCAGAAGATCACGAGTTCGAATCTCG
>CANRME010000088.1 GCA_947631655.1 uncultured Bacilli bacterium
AAAAAGTTCTTGTTTTACCTAGAACTTATTTCTTTTATACTAATAATATCTAATATATCAATATAACGATTATCTAATGTAAGTAACTTATTACCTTGTCTGGATATTATACTTGTAGTTATAACTTCCTTATTAGTTCTTATTTCAAATTTTCTTCTAAAAGTATAACTATCGCTAGTAAATAAACTATCTAAAACTTCACTAACACTTTTATCACTTTTATTACTACCCATAAATACTTCTTGATCATTATCAATCTTTTTCGTTATAGGACTTACAAAAACTTTTGGTAAATATTCTTTCATATCTTCCACCTACTACATTTTATGATTAAATAAATAAAAAGTAACACAAAATAATAATATGAAAAAGAAAGAAATACCTAAAATACTTTTTATTTATTTACCTATTTTAATTCTTATGTTAATAAGTATTTTTATAATGCCTTCTAAATATAAATTAAGACAAGGCATATGGTATGGTATAGGTATTCTTTTATTTATCTTAGTAAGTTTTTTAAAAAAGAAAACCATTTTAAAAAGTGCTAAATACCTCTATATAATAAATATTTTATTATTAATTTATGTTTTATTATTTGGCACACCGATAAATAATTCGAAATCATGGATAAAGTTTAAATACTTTTCTATTGAACCTAATGAACTTATGAAAATATCTTTAATTTTAATCCATTACTATATCTTAAATACCAAATATAAACATAAATTACTCTTAGTATTTATCACTTTTTTACTTCCCTCTATTTTAACTTTTCTAGAACCTGACACTGGTTCCTTAATATTTTATTCACTTATTACTTTAGTAACTTTATTCTATTTAAAATTACCAAAAAAATTTTATATTACTTTCTTTATAGTTATTTTAATGTTAATAAGTGGAGGTTTATTAACTCTCGTATTTAACCAATCTTTACTTACTAAAATATTTGGATCTAATATTTTTTACCGTCTTGATAGATTACTAACTTTTACCAATAACTCAAGTATGCAGTTAGAGAATGCTCTAATCTCCATCGGTGCCGGTAAAACCTTATATTTCCCCGAATTTCACACTGATTTCTTTTTCGCTTATATTATCAGTAAAAATATGTTATTATTTATACCGATATTTTTGTGTTATATCTTAATTATTTTCTACTCTCTATTTTATTCTAACAACAAATATTTTACTTTTACATTTTTAAGTATTTTTACTTTTCAAGTATTATATAATATTGCAATGAATTTAGGTTTTCTTCCTATTATGGGTATACCACTGCCTTTCCTAAGTTATGGCGGTAGTAGTATTTCTAGTTCTTTTCTCCTACTTAGTCTAGCCCTTAAAAACTATAAACATTAGTAATAATATTGATAATAAGATGGTTGGCCTCCATAATAATATGGATATGGACGATAATTATAATTAGGATAATTGACAATTGGTCTTGGTCTCGTTAAACCTACAGCTGCTCCACCTGTAACTGCTCCTACTAAAAATGGTAAAACAAACCCTTGACGATTATCATTTCTAACATAATAATTTGGATACATAAGAAAAACTCCTTTCATAAGTAGTTTATGATAAGGAGTTTTTTAGAGTTAGTTAAATATACCTAGATAATATTTTTTCTTTCCTTTTCTTATAACTAAAACTTTTTCTTCGATAGCTAGCGTTTTATCTATTACTTTATTTTCATCAGTACATACTTCACCGTTTATAGTAATAGCATTAGCACTAAGCATTTCTCTTGCTTCTCTTTTACTTACACAAATGCCATTATTAACTAGTAAATCAATTAATGTAATATTATCTTCTAATTTAATTGTTGGCACCATTTTAAGTCCTAGCATAATATCTTTAGCACTTAATTTTTTATATTCTCCCTTAAACAAAGCTTCACTAATATTTAAAGCTTTTTCATATTCTTCTTTACCATGTAAATCAGTAATAATACATTCTGCCAGTTTCTTTTGAGCTTTTCTTAAATGCGGTTCTTTATTATGTTCTTCTAATAATGTTACTATTTCATCAGGAGTTAAAAATGTAAATACTTTTAAGTAGTGTTCGACCATCGTATCATCCGTATTAATTAAGTATTGATATAATTCATAACTAGATGTTTTATTTTTATCGAGCCATAAAGCGTTACCTTCACTTTTACCAAATTTATTACCGTTTTGGTCTAGAATTAAAGGCATCGTAAAACCATAAGCATTCTTACCTAAAACTTTTTTAATTAAATCAACACCTGTAGTAATATTTCCCCATTGGTCAGAACCTTCTACTTGCATAATACAATTCATATTTTTATACATATTTAAGAAATCATACCCTTGGATTAACATATAAGAAAATTCCGCATAAGTAATACCTGTTTCTAATCTTCTTTTAATAATATCTTTATCTAACATATAATTAACATTAATATATTTCCCAATATCTCTTAAGAAATCTAAGTATTCGTATCCTTTAAACCAATCATAGTTATTTACAAGTTTGGCTTTGCCATAAAATAATTCATCAATTTGTTTTCTAATACATTCAATATTGTGATTTAATTCCTCAATACTCATTATTTCTCTTTCGGCTGTTGGCCTTGGGTCCCCAATTCTTCCCGTAGCACCACCACATAATAAAATTGGCTTATGTCCCATTAACATTAATCTTTTGGCGGTTACTAAAGAACTATAATGACCTAAGTGCAAAGAATCCGCTGTTGGATCTGTTCCCCAATAAAAAGTAATACTTTCATTATTAATTTTATCAGCAATATCATCTCCCGCAATATCTTTTACTAAACCTCTCCATTCTAGTTCTTCAAAATTTGTCATCTTTTTCATAATTTTTCCTCCTTATATAAAAAAGATTCATAATTTATAAGGACGAGATAACCCGCGGTACCACCTTATTTTATGAATCTTCATACGCTTTTTACTTTTAACGCAAGTATTAACGTTTTAGCTCCAGAGTTGTAAATTCCTTCATCACTAATTGTTTATTATTATAACATAAATATTTTAAATGTTAACTATTTTTTCTTCTTTTTACTAGAGAATAATGATTTTACAGCATCTAAATTAAAGTAAATCTTGTATCCCATAATTCTTAATAATAAGTATGCAATTACCACAATTATTATTAATACGACAAAGATTATTAAGAAAATATTAGCACTCTTTTTAATTCCCGAAATATTTAAGAAATATTCTTGAATTGAGCCATCTTCTGCGGTAACCGTAATTTTTATTTGACTTCCAACTTTTAAGTTTTCATTACCCTCAATTGTAATTACACTATTTTCATCTGCTGGTACGGCCGTAATATTTAATTCTTTTTCTTTTTCTGTAATTGTTAAATTATATTCATTTTCTTTAGCATCAAACTTTAATTTCTTACCTTCAACAATAATATTAGTTAAATAACTATTACTAGAAATTATTTCTTCTTTATCTTTTCTTATAACATATAGAGTATAAACATTACTTTTACCATTAGCTCCAGTAACTGTAATCTTTACTTCATTTTCTCCTACTTGTAAATCAGTTCCACCTTCAACTGTAATAATATCTGTAGCATCTTCACTTTCCCCAACTATTAATAAATTGGTTATATCAAATGGTACATGAACATTATAATTAAAGATATTTTTATCAAATTCTAACTTAATATCTCCATCATTTAAAACCAAATTTTTAAGTAACGCTTCACTATTACTTGTTGGATTTCCTGGAGTTTCAGGTTCTTGTGGTTCTGGTGTTGTTGGAGTAGGTGCTGACCCTGCTCTATTTACAGTAATTGTATATGTTCTAACAGTTCCTATTTCACTCTTAACTCTTACTTGAATGTTATTTGCGCCATAATTTAAACTTACACTTCTTGGACCATATCCATTCACAAAAGAACTTTTGGTATCAGCAAGACTTGCACTTATTTTAATACTAGAAACACTTTCGGCAACTGAAACATTATAATTTATTGTATTAGCATTAAATTTTGGTGATAATGTTACACTACTAACTGCTAGACTTCTTAAATTAGCATTATTACTCCGATTATCTTTTCTTGTAATATTTAAAGTATAAGTCGCAATATTTCCCGTTGAACTTTTAACTTTTATATAAATTTTATTAGCACCATAATTTAAATTTACTGTTCTTGGCGCTAAACCATCCACATAAGTTGCTCCACCATCTTTAGGGGTAGCATTAATTGTTATGCTTGAAACATTTGCTTCCACTACAGCAGCATACGTTAATTGTTTTTCACTAAAACTTGGAGATAATGTTACACCATCAACACTTAAAGAACTTAAATATGGTGAAGAAATACCACTCGTTTCACAAGCATAAGAATAAACTCTAGTACAATATCTTATTCCCCCTAAAACTTGATTAGCAGCTCCCGCTTTTAATGCACAATCGTTACTTTGCATAATTGATTGAACTCTATTCAATGAATATCCTGGAGAACAGCTTACAACTTCACCAGTAGTTTCTGGTAATGGATCTATATATGCATTTGATGTCGTTTTAAAACATCTTGTATAGTTTCCCGTTCCCGTTTTATTAAGAGCTGTAGTATCTGTACAACTATTTATAACATCAACAGTTTTAGGTTGAGAAGATGTTCCATTACTATCTACAACCCATAAAGTATAATGACCATTCATAGCACTTATCTTAACGTCATTTGATGTACTATCATAACAGGTACCATTCCCAACTTTAGTACCAATACAATACTTTGAAACACTACCTGAAGAAGTAATATGAACCATATCGCCATCTTCAATATCAATACTTGTAATCTCCGCTGCATAAACTGGCATCAAAAATATAAACATACTTAATAAAAAAGATAATATTGTTTTTTTCTTCATAACAAAAACTCCAATCTTACATAATAA
>CANRME010000089.1 GCA_947631655.1 uncultured Bacilli bacterium
CCATCAACATTGCAACAACTCCGATTGCAAATAAATTAAATTTTTTCATAAAATCTCTCCTTTTCTAATTGTTTTTTGAAAATTAAAAACAACATATCTCCTTTCTGTCTATAATTATATTATGATAATAAAGAAATGTCAATACTAAAAAATGGTAATTTTTACATTTTCTGCAGGCGCCGGCGCCGGCGCTAAGGAAAAAGGGGAAAAAGCAACTCGGGATGAGGGTTTCTAGCGGAAAAACTTCCCTTGCCTTTTTAAAATGCTTTTACCCATTATTATATGCAAACTAAAGGGTTATCTCCAAAACGACTTATTGTCGTTTTGCTTTTTCCTTTTTTTATTTCTTTTTCCTTTTTCTCTTTTTTCTTTATTTATTTTATTTTTTTATTTTGTTTTTCTTTTTTTCGGGTGGTGTTTGCTTTTTCTTCTTCTTTTGGAGGCATTCTCTTATCTCTAATAATATGTCCCCTAAGGCGTCTGGAAACGCGTAAGCGTTCTTGCGCCGGTAATCGGCCCACGCCTCTTTTAGCTTAGTACTTTGCTCCATATTATCCAAAATAACTTCATAATCCTTTAAATAAGATAATGAATCTCTTTTTGAAAAGGTATTTTCAATAGCTTTTTTCAAAACCTCATAATCTATTTCCTTATTTAACTTTGTAAAGTATGTGTATAAATCGTAAAAATCTTTCATTCTGCTGTTAAAAGTACCCCTTCTTAAAACCGTTTCTAGCTTTTCTGCTATAATTGTTTCATTATTATAACAACTAATTAAATAGCTTTTATCTTGAAACATCGATGGATATTTATATTTTAACTCCCTCGGAGTAATTGTATCTCCCGTAGAAATATCAATTTCCAAGTTTACTTTAGTATTATCTACCCTACCTACTATATAATATCTATTGCCGCCGTAATCATCATCTTCTCTAATATCCTCTATTTTAACAATATCGAACTTGACACCATCATTTACATCAATAGCTAATATTTCATTTAATATCTTAACCATATTCTCTTTAGATACATCTATCCCTTTAATTAAAGTATCCATATCTTTAGTTACTCTATTATCTATTCCAAAGATACTACTTAAAAGTAATCCTCCTTTTAATATAAAGTTATCTTTATATTTAGATAAAGATATTCTTTCAATAATTCTTTCAAACATATATCTTTGTAATACTTCAAAATATGCTAAATTATATTTATTAGCTATCTCTTTTATATTTAATCTTATATCTTTACTACTTACCATTTCATCATAACCTCAATTATTGTATTTACTTTATCATATATTTTAAATAATTTAGCATATTCTAATAAAAGATCTATATTTTTATCTTTACTTTTAAAATAAGCATCTAATACTCTATTTTGTTGTTCTAAATCTAGTTCTTTATTATACCTTAGCATATCACAAATACTTCTTTCCGCATTATATACCTTAATAGGATTACCAAAAGGACTATTAACTGTAATAATGCCAATACTATAATATTTATTAGCTATTACATGTGTATTATAATTACCCCTAACTTTCTTATCCTTAGGAATAGTTATATCTATATTATAAGGTACTCTATCAGTTAAATTTAATATATAAAATGCTGTATTACCTGAAAATATAACACTAGAATATCTTTTTTGTAAGATATAATATTCATCTTCCATTAAATTATAATCAATATATAATCCATAACTTACTTTTCTAAGTATTTTATTCTTTATTAATTTAGGTATTAAATACTTTTTAATACCTAAATTATCTAATTCTTGAGTAGTAACATATCCATTATTACTATTTAAATAATTCTTTAACCTTTCTATATTCATAGTATCACTCCTAACTCTTGTACCAACATTATAGCATTTATTGGAACAAGAGTAAATACCAATTCATTAAAAAAGCTCACTATTTCTAGTGAACTTTATTTAAACTATTTTATTAGTTTTCTCTTTTTTTTAGAGTTGCAATTCCAGCTGCTGCGATTGCTAAACTTATTCCGCCCATTGCTGCAACGCTTGTTACGTTGTCTAATGTATTTGGGTTGTCTAGATCTTCGTCAGTTGTTCCAGGATCTGTTGTACCAGGTTCTTGTGTTCCAGGAGTTACAGTTCCAGGATCAGTACCAGGAGCTGGAGTAATTACTTCTTCACCTAAGTCAGTATCTTTAGGAACTTCAACTATTTCAAGTTCAAGTTCAACATCTGATTCAGGCATTGTAAATTCTGTTAATCCAGAAATCTTATCACCAACAGCTCTTGCTTTAGTAGCAATTTCTGTTAGAACATATTTTACTGCAAATATGTTGCTACGGCTTTCAGGGTCACCATTTAAGTTTAAAATTGCAACTAAATCAACTTTAGAACCAGCAGGAACTTTAAGTAAAGGTGAATTAGCAGTAGGAACGGTATATCCAAATCCATCAGCTTTATCAATGTTAACATTAACTTTTACATTACCTTTAATCTTAATAGTATATTGTTTTCCTACTACAACATTTCCTTTTTTATCAGCAGGTCCTGAAGCATACCCTTCTTCGTAAGCACCAGTATTAGTAAATGCTTTTTTACCATTAGCAGGAACGAAAGTACCACCTGTTACATATTCTTCTTCATTTGTGATATTAATTACGTCTGCACCATCGCCACCTTCAAAAGCACCTTTTTTAATAGAAATAGCTTCGAAAGGATTAGTGCCACCACTTGTTAATTCATAAATAGCACTACCATGGGCAGCTTTAAATGTACCACCATCAATAGTTAACTCAACAGCACCTGCATAAGCACCAATGTTTGAAGCTACAGTTACAGCAGAACCAGTTGGTGTTGTTACACCTGATGTATTAGATTGACTTGGTAGATAAGCACCAGTTGCTTCAAAAGTACCACCAGTAATATTAAATTTACCACTTCTAATATTTAATGCATCATAACCTTTATAAGTACCTGATTCAATGTCCCAGTTAGCATAACCAGCAGCATAAATAGCAGGTGATTGAACATTATTAGTTACTGTAAATTCATTATCTTTCAAAGTAACTGTATTATCTTTACTTGTAACAGTACCATTAACAGTTAACGCATAATATTTATTGTTAATAGTAGTTCCAGTAATAGTTACATTAGCACCATTAGTAGTTGCGCCATCAGTTGTATTACCTACAGCTACAACAACATTAGTAAATGTTGAATTAGTAACCGTTACTGCAGGACTACCATGAAGTAATCTAACAACTACTGGTGTAACGCCTGTACCACCATTAATAGTAACATCTTCTAAATTTAAAGATGCTTTGCCATCAACCGTAAATACATCAGTTCCTCCAGAAACAGCAGCAGCATTAATAGTACCATTCTTAACACTTAAACTAGCATTTGTTCCAGTAACTGTTATTTTTGAAGCAGCAGCTAAAGTTACAGTCTTACTACCTAAATCCAAAGTAACGTTACCAACAATACTCATACTATCAAGTTCAGTAGTGACAGTAATATTATTAGCAACTGTACAAACAGCCGTTCCAGCTTGTGTTAAACAAGTTTTAAGATCAGCAGCAGTTTTTATTTCGTCATCTTCGAATGTAGCAGCGCTAACGTTAACAGCCGCCATCAACATTGCAACAACTCCGATTGCAAATAAATAAAAGCATAAGGAGGAACTCCTTTTCTAATTGTTTTTTGAAAATTAAAAACAACATATCTCCTTTCAGGGTGGGGATAAGAAAAGATATTATGATAATAAAGAAATGTCAATACTAAAAAATGGTAATTTTTACATTTTCTGCAGGCGCCGGCGCCGGCGCTAAGGAAAAAGGGGAAAAAGCAACTCGGGATGAGGGTTTCTAGCGGAAAAACTTCCCTTGCCTTTTTAAAATGCTTTTACCCATTATTATATGCAAACTAAAGGGTTATCTCCAAAACGACTTATTGTCGTTTTGCTTTTTCCTTTTTTTATTTCTTTTTCCTTTTTCTCTTTTTTCTTTATTTATTTTATTTTTTTATTTTGTTTTTCTTTTTTTCGGGTTTTCATAATTTAGCCATTAATAAAGAAATAAAAAAAGCCATTTATAAAAATGACCCACATCTACGCTCTACTAGAGTATTTGCCGTCTCTAGTTGAAACGATAATTCTCTCACCTTGGTTAATAAATAAAGGAACTTTAATTACATACCCTGTTTCAATAGTAGCATCCTTCATCGCATTATTGGTAGTATTACCTTTCGTCGCATCCGTCGTATCGGTTACTTCAAATTCTATTTTTTCCGGTAATTCTACACCAATAATTTCTCCATTATAGAAATTAATTTGTAATTCTAAATTTTCTTTTAAGAATTTCTTTTCTTCTTCTAATAAGCTTTCGCTTATTTCTACTTGCTCATAAGTATTAGTATCCATAAATACAAAATTATTTCCATTCTTATATAGATATTGCATTGGTTTTTTATCTATATGAGCTCTTTCAAACTTAATATTAGTATTAAAAGTTTGCTCTACTGTTGATCCCGTTTTTAAATTTTTAAGTTTAATTCTTACAAAAGCTGGACCTTTACCTGGTTTAACATGTTGAAATTCTACTATTTGACATAAAGAACCGTCAACTAATATTGTCATCCCATTTTTAATATCATTAATATTAATATTCATAATATTCCTCTTTTCTTAAATTATTTCTTTTCTTTATGTGTAGTGTGTTTGCCGCAAAACTTACAATATTTAGTTTCTTCTAATTTATCAGGTGTATTCTTTTTATTTTTACTAACCGTATAATTAATTCTTTTGCATTCACTACAAGCTAAATCTATATATTCTCTATTTCCTGCCTTAGCTTTTGCCATAGTT
>CANRME010000090.1 GCA_947631655.1 uncultured Bacilli bacterium
AAAATATATTTATATATAAATTATAAAGATATAAAAAAATAATTTTAATACCACTATATATTATTAAGATAAAACTTGTTAAGATATATTGTAATTAATTTAGTTTTGTGTTAAATTAATATTGTAAGGTAGGTAATTATAATGCGTAAATTTAACCCTGAAAAAGAATTAAAGAAAATTCAACATGGTAATAAAAATAAATTAATATTTGGTGTATGTTTATTATTAGTTATTGTTGCTATAGGAAGTAGTTATGCTTTATATCAAGTAAAATATAATAAAAGAATTATATATACTACTGTAGAACCATTCTATAGTAAAGATATGCAGCTTGCTGTTTATGTTAATGGAGTTAGAAAAGAAGAATTTCCCGAAAAAAGTGATAATATGTTATATGGGGGATATGAATGTGAAAGGGGATCCAAAATAACATTTAATAAAGATAAATGGAATATTACTTTAGAAACAAACCATCCAGATAAATGTAATATAATATTTGGAAAAAAATATGAAGATAAAAGCGGAGCAAATTATCCAGAACTATATCAAGGATTAATACCAATATATTTTAAAGAAGGAAAGATATATGTAGCAGATGTAACAAGTGAGTGGTATGATTACGATGAACATGAATGGGCGAATGCAGTACTAATAGATAATACTAATCCAGATATAAAAAGTAAATTTTATGATGAGAATGGGAACTTAAGAGGAAGACAAGAAGTAGAAGAAAGTGACATACTTCAAATGTATGTATGGATCCCAAGATATAAATATGAATTATTTAATGTAAATAATGAAGGAGTACCAAAACAAATAATAAATATCCAATTTGAAAATGAAACTGAAACAACAGGAACAGTATCTTGTACCTATACCAATACTGGAGATGGAACCATAAAAGAAAATTGTACCAACGAAAGGAATGGAGAATGGTACACTCATCCAGCATTTACTTTTAAAGGAACAACAGAAACAAGTGGAACAGAACTATCGGGAATATGGGTCGGGAAATTTGAACCAAGTGATCCAACTGATTTAAATGGTAGAACAAATACTTATATAAATGAGATAACAATTCTACCTGATAAAACAAGTATTGTAAATAAAAGTATATCTACAGCATTTTTTTCAGAACAAAAATTGAGTGAAGAAGGAAATAAATATAATCTAAGTGCAACAGAAGTAGATACCAGAGTTATGAAGAATATCGAATGGGGAGCAGTAGCATATCTAACCCAAAGTTTATACGGAATATATAAAGATGAGAAAACATGTGGAATAGATAATATGGGTTTTGATGAATGTGAAGTATGGATAAACAATACTGCTCAAGGTGCGGGGAATAATAATTCAAATGTTAAATATAAATATGGAGGAACATATACTGGATGTGTAGCTAATACAGCAACTGCAGGAGTAATATGGAATGAAGATGATGGTTCAGTAGCAAAATGTAAAGAAGGAAATAGATGGAATGAAAGTGGAGTAAAAGCAAGTACAACTGGTAATATGTACGGAATATATGATATGGTTGGTGGTGCATGGGAATATATAATGGGAGCAACTGTAAACCAAAAAAATGGCGGATTAAATTTGAGTGGTAGCGGGTTCCAAACAAGTACATTACCAGAAACTAAGTATTATGATATGTATACATTTAATGATAGTGCCTATAATCAAGCATTTGCCCATTTAGGAGATACTACTAGAGAGACGTTAAAGACGTTTGGTAGTCTCGATGGTAGCTGGAATGCAGACTACTCATATTTTCCTTGGACAGTGGATACTTGGTTCGGACGCGGCGGTGGGCACTATGATACCACCCACACAGGTGTCTTTGCCTTCGTTTCTACCAACGGTGGAGCGAACAACGGCAGATCGTTCCGTTCAGTTCTAACAGCTGCTTAGTTTTTATATTGATAATTAAAAGAAACTATTTTAACGGAACTATAGTTTCTTTTTTTAGATTATGTTATAATTACTATATATGAAAGGACTTATCAAATGGGAAAAATTAGTTATGTAGTTAAAAGAATAAAAAATATGAGTTTTAAAGGGTTCTTTGATACAATTAATTTAATACATAAAAAAAGTGGGAAGAATAGAGTAGGATTATTCTTTGATATTATTTATTGCGGGTTTAAATACCAAGCTGGTTATAGTGATTATAAATTATATGAAATGTATAATCTAAATAGAAAAGAAAGAAAAACGGTAGTAACTAGAGGTTATAATAATGAGATAATTAAGAAATATAATAATCCGGAATATGTTAAATATTTTGCTAGTAAGTCTTTGTTTAATCAAAAGTTTTCTAAATATTTAAAAAGAGATTTTATTATTTTAGATGAAAATAAGTTAGAAGAATTTAAGGCTTTTTGTATATTACATAAAGAGATTATTGTTAAACCAGATAATCTATCTTGTGGTAAAGGAGTAGAAAAGATTAAAGTTAATAAAAATAATTATAAAGAAGTATTTAAGGATTTAATAGATACTAAGAGAATAGTAGTTGAAGAAGTGGCTACCCAATGTAAGGAAATATCTAGACTTCATCCAAGTTCAATTAATACTTTAAGAGTAGTAACATTAGGAGGGAAAGTTATAATATCTTTTATTAGAATAGGAAATTATAATAATGTTGTTGATAACTTTAATCATGGTGGGATGGTAGCGCCGATTAATGTGGAAACTGGTATAGTAGATTATCCAGCGATAGATAAAGCGGGGAATATATTTGAAAAACATCCATTAACTAATGAAAATATTTTATGGTTACAAATTCCCAAATGGAATAAAGTAAAAGCTTTTGTCGAAAAGGCTTGTGAAATAGTTCCAGAGGTAGGATATGTTGCTTGGGATGTTTGCTTAAGTGATGATGGTCCAATGTTAATTGAAGGTAATGAATTTCCAGGACATGATTTATATCAACTTCCACCGCATAGAAGTGATGGTATTGGACTTATTCCAGTATTTGAAAGACGAATTAAGGAAATGGAGAATGAAAAATGAAAATATTTATAGCTAGTGATCATAATGGTCATCATTTAAGAAAGCAAATAGTAGAAAATTTAAAAGAATATGAATTTGTTTCATCTACTTTAGAAGAAGGTAGTACCGATGATTATCCTTTATTTGCTTTTGATGTTTGTAAGAAAATGAATAAGGAAGAAGACTATGCGGTTTTAATATGCGGTACTGGAATAGGCATAAGTATTGCGGCGAATAAAGTAAAAGGAGTACGTTGTGCTAAGGTAAATAATATTGATGAGGTAGTCTTAGCGAAACAACATAATCACGCAAATGCAATTGCTTTTAGTGCAAAAACTTCTTTATATGACGCAATTAGTTATATTAATGCTCTAGTAAATACCGCAACAGATGATAGCGAAAGACATGTAAGACGGGTATCCGAAATTATAAAATATGAAGAAGGAGCATATAATGAATTATAAAGTATATTTATATGTAATTTTTACGATGTTATCAGCTTTTGCTCTAAGTGGGATTAACTTTGATAAGATTATTAAAAAGAATAAAGCTTTAGAAGCTAGAATTATCGTTATGCTTTTAAGTTTTATAATGGGATATTTAGTTACTAATTTTGTGGCGGATTTTTTAGGAGCAAGCAGAATCATATAAGAAAGGGAGACCATGCGCAAGATAGATTATATATTAATCGTTGTAGCAGTAATTTTATTACCTTTGGCAGTAATTAGTTTCGATAGTGATGAAACTAATTTTTTGTTAGAAGAAAAAGTGGAACCAAAAGAAAAATTAGATATTAAAGTAAATTTGGTAAACGGGGATGAAACTCTAAACTTATCATTGAATGATTACTTAATTGGGGTAGTAAGTGCTGAAATGCCGGCATCATTTGAAGAAGATGCTTTAAAAGCTCAAGCTGTCGCTGCCCGGACATATACTTTAGCAAAATATAAAAATAACGAACCAATAACAATAAGACTTAGTGAGCAAGCGTATCTTAGTAACGATGAGTTAAAAGTAAAATGGGAAGATAATTATGAAACTTATTATGAAAAAATAAAAGAATGTGTATTAGGTACGAATAATGAAGTAGTAACATATAATGGCGATTTAATTCATGCTTATTATTATGCAATGAGTAACGGATATACTGAAGATGCCGCCGTGGTTTTTAAAGAAGAACTTCCCTATATAAGCGTTTTATCTTCACCAATGGAAGAAGAAAATAAGAATTTTAGTTATGATAAAGTATTTAGTTATGATGAATTTTTACAGTTATTATCTTTACCTCGTACAGAGTTTAAAATAGAAGATGTGGTAAGAAATGAATCCAATAGAGTGGATAAAATAATGATTAACGACAAGATATTTACAGGGATAGAAATAAGAACGCTACTCGATTTAAGATCAACAGACTTTGAAATTAAAAAAGAAGGAGAAGATATTGTAGTAACTACTAAAGGTTATGGACACGGAGTAGGAATGAGTCAGTATGGGGCGAATTATATGGCTAAAGATGGTAAAACTTACCAAGAGATATTAACATATTATTATCAAAATACAGAAATTACCAATTATGAAGTATAAAATACTCAAAAATTGTTCACACTGATATTAGGAAGGTGAAAATTTATGAGTAAAAGAAAATTTAGAAAATTTGTATTTCCCGCTATTTATGTTATTTTGATTACCACAATTCTTTTTAGTACATATCAAATATGGAATATGTTAAAAGTAAC
>CANRME010000091.1 GCA_947631655.1 uncultured Bacilli bacterium
ACCTTATGTGTATATCTTATCATTTTACCCCCCCCCCCCGTCAAGGCGAAATCAAAAAAATTATACGCATGCTAACGTATAATTAATATTGTTTGCCAAAATAGATTTTGCAAGTAGCATCATGACCACATATTGGACATTTACCGCTAGCTTTTTCATCCATTATAGTACATCTAGTTTTAAGACCAGTATCTTCTTTAACTTTATCTTCACATTCTGTTCTACCACACCAATTTACCTTAATAAATCCAGGTTTAGTAGCTAACTCTTTAAACTCTTCATAATTATCAGTTTCATAAATCATTTTATTACGTCTTTTTAAAGCTTTGTTATACATATCACTTTGAATAGTATCTAGAAGGATTGGTAAAATATCTATTGCTTCATCTTTATTGACAATTATTTTATCTAGAGTATCTCTTCTTACTAAAGTAACATTATTGTTTTCTAAATCTCTTTTACCTATTTCAATCCTAATTGGATAACCTTTAACTTCAGCTTCCGCAAATTTAAATCCTGGAGTTTTATCATCATCTAATACTTTATAGGTAATATTTTTACTATCTAATTCTTCTTTTAAAGTATTTAGTGTATTAGTTACTTTTTCATCATTGCCAATAGGAATTAAACATACTTTATAAGGTGCAATATTAGGAGGTAATACTAATCCTCTATCATCGCTATGGGTCATTATTAAAGCTCCAATCATTCTGGTAGTACATCCCCAAGAAGTTTGGTATGGTGTTTTTAAAGTATTATCTTTATCTAAGAATTTAATATCAAAGGCCTTAGCAAAATCTTGTCCAAAATAGTGAGATGTTCCGTTTTGGAGCGCTACCCCATCATACATCATGGCTTCAATAGAATAAGTTTCTTTAGCTCCCGCAAATTTTTCTTTTTCGCTTTTTCTTCCGACAAAAACAGGAATAGCTAAATAATTTCTTTGAAAATCTTCATACACTTTTAACATTTGTAAGGTTTCATTACGAGCTTCTTCTTCAGTAGCATGCATGGTATGTCCTTCTTGCCATAATATTTCTCTACTTCTTAAGAAAGGACGAGTAGTTTTTTCCCATCTTACAATTGTACACCATTGATTATATAAAAGTGGTAGATCCCGGTAACTTTTAATTATCTTTTTAAAATGCTCACAGAATAAAGTTTCTGATGTTGGTCTTACACACATTCTTTCTTCTAATTTTTCTTTACCACCATAAGTAACCCAAGCTACTTCAGGAGCAAAACCTTCCACATGTTCCTTTTCAATATTAAGTAAGCTTTCTGGGATAAACATTGGCATTTGCACATTTTCGTGACCAAGTTTTTTAAATTCTTTATCTAATACACTAGTCATTTGTTCCCAGATAGCATAACCATAAGGACGAATTATCATGCTTCCTTTAACATTTCCGTAATCTACTAAATCAGCTACTTTACAAACATCAGTATACCATTTCGCAAAATCAACATCACGACTAGTAATTTTTTCTACTTGTTTTTCCATTATCTCACTTCCTAAATCTTTTCTTTACTTTTTGGTAAGCGTATTTAACACTTCTTACTAAACCATTAGTTTTTAAGCCTTTAATCGTTTGATAAGTACTTTCTTTTTTATTTATATTAGAAAGGTACTCTAAAACATATTTTTCAACTAACTTATTATCACTAGTATCAACATTATTTATGAGTAAATAATCTTTTAAACTAGCTGGAATATCATTTATTTTATTTTCTAATTTATCAGGAATTATGGTAATCATTTCATCTTTCATTTTAGCATATTTTTCAATAATACTTTCATAAATACTAATAAATTCTTTTTTACTACCCTTAACAATATTTATAACTTTATGAGGATTTTCTGCAATGGCCATTCTTGTGTCTCCTGCATAAGACAAATTACATAATTTTACTAAAATATCGGTTAAAGACACTTTTTTCTCACTCATTAATAAAGATATAAGCATGGCATTTTCTCTATTTTCAGCGATAGCATTTCTAATTTCACTATTACTTATTACTTCTAAGACATTTTTTTGGAATCTACCTGGAATATAAAAACTATTCCAACTATGTAAAGCTTCTAAGAAAAACTTTTTATCTATTACTCCATATTTATATATTTTATTTTTATATAATATATTGCTTAAATAAGTTACACCCGTTTTTCCTATTAGTTTATTATTTTTAACTAATTTAAAATACATTTTCCCAAAGAAGGAATAATCTTTAGGATTAAGATGCATATTTTCTAAATGCCAAGCTTTTAAATCATCAACAATTAACATTAAATCTAATTGCGGATTATCTTTTGCTGTATATCCACTTTGTTTAAATACTCCTGAACCATAACCATATGCTGCAACTACCTTAGGTCGAGCCGATAAAAAATCTAATATTTCTTCTTTCACTCGTTATCACTTCGATTTCTATTCTCTATTATACTATTAAAATAACGAAAGAAAAAGTATTTATTTTAAAAATATTATTACAAAATAAGAAAAGTATTTACCACGGCAGTAAATACTTTATACCCTAGAGCATTATAATTTAGGAGCAAATGCTCTAGGACTCTTTTGAAACAAATATAAGTTTTAATAATTTTTATGATATTAAGTTAAGGTTTATGCCATCTTACGCTCTTTTATAGACTTACGTCTACGCCACCAAATTGATCGTAATAACCTTTAACTGAGTCATCAAATAAAACCACTTTACCAAAGCCTAAAGAACTTAAAGTATATTTTTGGGAATTAGCTAAGCTTATATCTTTGGTTGCATGTTGGTAAGTACCATAAACTTTCGGATAAGAACCCGTAATATTGTAAGCAACACTCATACTTAATCTAAAGTTTGTACCACCATCAACTAAATTCATCGAAATACCTAAACCGTTATTAAAGATTTTGGTATTATTAGAAGTATATGTATACCCTACTGCACCATATGAGCCATCTTTGAAATAGCTTTGCGTGCCAGAAAGAGAACTAACATTAAAGTTTACACCTTCGGTACGCATGGCGATGACATCAAAAGTTTGCATTGTCGGAACTGCTTGCCATTCCATAGTTAAATTGATAGTATAACTGGTTGCTAAAATAGACATTCTTTGATAAGAATCATTTAAGTAAGTACCTAAAAGATTAATTTCACGGGCGGCTTCATATTCTTCTTCCGTAATTTCCACTTGGTCTTGGATAACTCCATAAATATCCCTTACAGTTTTATAATATTTAGTTTCACTAGCAATAATTTCTTCATCTTCTTCCGCACGTGCCGAAATTAAAGGAAATGAAACTAAAACTGCAATTACTAAACATATAAGTATATTCTTTTTAATAAAACTTCTACTCCTTTCCGGTTTTTATCTTACCATAAATTGGTAAAATTTATTAAGAAATTTTAAATTGCGTATGCAAAAATTAATTGCCTCAAGGATTAATAATTTTGATTTCTTCTTCGATTACGTTAATATAATTAAGATAATTTTTACATTTTCCTATTATACATACTAATTCATTAGTTACTTTATTATAGTTAAATTTTATATTCATTTCAGAATTATATTCGCTCACTTCAAAACTTTTATCATTAAAGTAATATTTTATTCCTATCATTGTTTTAGAATCCTCATAATTATACATTAGATAATTAGAATTAATATCATATGCATACTCACCATTACTAAATTTTCTAACATAAGCATCTCTTTCTTCATCATATTCATAACCAGCAATTATTAATTTATCGATATATAATTTATCAATATCAATTATTTCATTACTATTTTTTATAACTTTAGAGTTTTGTTTATAAAATAAACGATTACTTTCGAAATTAAGTTTTAAATTTAGAGGATAGGTATAAATATAAGGTTTATCCTTGATAGTATATTTTATATCTAAATATAATTCCTCCGCATTAAAAATATCACTCGAAAAATATTTATTATAACCATATTTTTCATAAACTGATAAGTTATCTTCATATTTTTGTTCTAATAATACAACCTTTTTATCATCTTGAATAGAATATAATTTTATGTCATAAACAGTATCTTCCGGAACATCATCTAAATTACATTTTAAAGTACCTAATTTAAAATAATTATTAATTTTAGATTTTACTAAGATTGAGTTGCTTAGAGAAAATTCATTGGAATCTAAGTAGACATCATAAACTGCAAAAGCATTCTTATTTAAAACCATATAAATAGTAAAAGAGATAAGAGCAAATAGAATACTAAGAATAGTAATAATAACAATAGTTTTCTTAGTAATTTTCTTCTTTTCATATTTAATTATATCTTCAGCTTTAATTACGCCATTAGCTACACCAATAAATTTATTAAAGTCTAAATCTAAAACTTCACATAATTTTAAAATAATCCCAATATCTGGTAAAGATTTATTCGTCTCCCAAGTACTTATAGCTTGTCTAGTTAAATGTAACTTTCCTGCTAAATCATCTTGAGTCATACCTTTCTTTTTTCTTGCATTTGCAATAATCGTACCAATATCATTATAATCCATACTTCATTTACTTCCTTCTTTCAGAAGTAGTATAACAAAGATATTTTTCTAAAAGTTTACTTTTGACTATTAGCAAAAAGCATATAAAAAGAAGTTAAAACATTTTTTCAACTCCATTGGGAACTTTATCTTTAATAATTGTTTCCACTATTTTATCTTCTTTTTCTTTACTAACAGTTTTACCTGTCATTTTAGA
>CANRME010000092.1 GCA_947631655.1 uncultured Bacilli bacterium
TAGTCACTCTTACGACATTTTGAAAGTGAGTTGTGACTAACCAAAACCCCCTGACGGAGCCGAAAGGCTCCTTTTTTGGCGTATATATAGGCTTTTTTGAAAGCCAAAATTGAATTAGGTAATATTTAGGTAATATTTTTCAAAAAAAAATAATGGTAAGCCAAAATCGACTTACCATTTTTAGTTGTTTTTTATAATGATATAGATATATCATCATCATTTTTTTCTTCATAGCTTGTATCAATAATTTCTTCAATTTGAGTATCAATATTTTTTTCTTCTATATTACTTTTGTTTATAAGATTGACTATATCTTCTAATCTACTTTGATACATATGAGAGTAAGTATTAAGAGTTTCGTCTATTTTAGAATGTCCTAGATATTTAGCAACTAAAGTAATATTAGCATTGTAATTAATCAAAAATGAAGCACAGGAATGTCTAAAATCGTGAATCCTAATTTGTTTTACTCCTGCTTCTTTACAATTTTTATTTTTTCTTGATCTAATTTTATCTTTAGGAATAGGCATATCATTTCCAAATACAAACCATTCTTGACTAAAATTAGTAAATTTTTGACAATGATAATATAACTTCTTTAAGTCTTTTAACAATATATCGTTAATAGGTAAATCTCTATTACTATTTTGTGTTTTAAGTGGACTTAATCTATAATTATCTATACCATAAATTGATGGTATTTGTTTATGAATTTTCATAATCTTATTATTAAAGTCTATATCTTTCCATTGTAGCCCTCGTAATTCACCTTTACGAAGTCCCATAAAGTATAGAGTTTCAAATAGTGGTCTATAAACTATATCTTTTTCAACTGAAATAAATTTTTTAAATTCTTCTATTGTGAAAAATTCCATTTCTTTTTTTAATTCATTTGGATTATTAAAATTCGTCATTTTATTATAAATTGGAGTAAAGTTTAAATCATACCATCGTGTACCAAAATTTAGAATTGATTTTATAAACTTAAATAAATCATTTTTATATGTTGTAGAAAGTGATAACTTATTTATTTCTTTTTTCCACAATTCAAAATGTTTTATATTTAAATCACTTAATTTAATTTTCTCTAGTAACTCTAAATACTTAATTCTATCACGATAAGTTTGCATTGTAGTTTCTCTAACTTTATCGTTTTGATAATCATAAAATGCGTAATATAAATCTTTAAATGTCATATTTTTATAATTTATTTTTTCATCTATTGATAATAAAAATTTTCTTTCGGCTTCTTGGGCTTCCTTTTTGGTCATATATTTTTTTGACCTATGTAATCTATTAACACCATCAAGACCTTTATAATAAGTAGAAAAATACCATTTTCTTCCATCTTTAGTTTGGTCTTTTAACTTTGCTTGAAAAATCGCCATAAAAAATCACTCCTTTCGCTTTAAATTCCTATTTCAAAATCGTCTTTATCTTTTTCTTCGTTCTTCTCATAATCATAATTATCATTATTAATTGCATCAGCTAAATCCTCGTAATCTTCCAAGTTTTCCTTTGGCTTTACCCTACCTAAGACTTTATCAATGGCTTTGCACATTTTCTTAAATAAATTCTTCCATTTACTTATTTCTTTTTCTAGTTTCATTTTTAATATATCAATATTACTAGATAGAACATTAACTAAATCACTTAAACGACTTATTTCTTGCTTTTGTTCTTTAATTACTTTATTTTTCTTGATTAATTCACTATTATTTTTAAAGGTTTTATTTTCTTCAGTAAGTTTTCCTATTTGAATATCTTTATTAGAGTTATCTACTTCTAATATATCTACCTTATCCTCTAATTCTTTTGTGTAGTCAATTATCTTAACTATATCTTTTTCCTTATAACCTACTAACTTTCTTTTAGTTGGGTTTAATAAATCCTTATCTTTACGATTTTCGATATTTTCAAGAGCATTTTTAGAGTTTTCTATAATCTTTAAGGTATTTTCCTTTTCTTTATTTAATTCCTCTAATTCCGCCTTTTTCTCGGCGATAGAATAATCAAGTTTAGTTTGACTTTCTTTATTAGTTCCTATATCGCCACGATATAAATTAAAACCTCTTTCCGTAATAAATTTATTAAAATCATTTTGCATAGTATGAAACGATAACTGACCACCTCTATCTTTCCAAAATTGGTCGCAATTTAAGAATTTACCTTTTACTTCTTCATAAACGATATTTCCTTTATCATCACGCAATAGTTTTGGAACAATAGCACTTGATCCATCTTTCTTTTTAACTTCCTCTTTAACTACATTTCCGTCTTTATCTTTAACGAATTTCTTTCTTTTTACCTTATCTACTATTGGCATAAAGTATGCTTGTAGGTGTGGTGTATCTTCGTCATAATGTATTGTTGCTAACAAGATATTTTCTTCACCTACATACTCTTTCAAAAAGTCCATACACGAATCGAAGAAATAAGATACTGCTTTAGGTATATCATTACTTGATTTAATATCAGGCACTAATACCGCTTGACCTTTCTTGTCGCCATTATGATAAGTCCTACCACTATCTTTAAACTTCATACCTAATGAGATAAAAAATTCAGGTCCACTCGTAAAAGTTACTCCATTTAGTAAATTGGTACTCGGTTTATTTAAATACTCTATATTATTATTTTCTAAAAATTGTTTAACTTCTTGGTATAGATTATTTTGAGTAAGGGATACATAACTATAATTAAATTGAGTTCTCTCTTTATCATAATTACCTGTCCCTTTTCTATCACTCATTTCTTTACCTATATTATATAAATCTGCTTTTTTATATTTTGTTGCTACACGAACAACTTGTTTTCCATCATACATTTAATTCCTCCTTTGCTGTACTTCTTTAGTCTTGAGGTCATTTATGACCTATCTCACTAGGGCATAACCCATTCGTGAGTTTAGGGAGTTCCCTAAAAACCCCCTTTCTTGTTTTACGCAAATGCCTAATCTTACGAAAAGGCAAATGCTACAAACAAGTTAAACAATAACTATCTTCACGATACTTATTGTTTAATAAATTATTAAAAAATCAATTAAGATATTTTAATAATTGTAAAAATATTCACTATCGCCACTTTCATTTTTCTTACGAAAAACAAAACGTGCCTCGTTCATTTTTTACTAACTTTTTAGAAAAAAGTTACAAAAACTTAATTGTCATAATTCGGTTCTTCATATTTTGCAGTATATATTCTTTCGGTAGCGGTTCTTTTAGGTATAATATGAAGTCCCTCTTTTTCTAAATTATCTAAATTATTATTTAGTAATTTTCCAAATGCTGATGGAGTAACTTGCAAGTTTAACTTACTTGTAATCTCACTTGAAGTGAAAGAAAACTCTTTTTGCTTAATTGCATAATTTAGAAAAAATAATAAATTGGGATTCAATTCTTCCGTTTCTTCTACTTTCTCAAATATTAAGTTTTCATTTCTTTTTAAAACTAAATCAAATCCCTCATAATCTCTACTTTCGTAATTTAAATATAATTTATTTTTAATGTTTGGATCTTGTTTAAGAGTAATTTTACCATCTACCGAGCCATCAATAGCTGTACTACCTAATGAAGTATTATTTTTATTAAGATGGTGGACTAAAAGAATTGTAAAATTATATTTTTGGCATAGTTCCCTAAATTTTGGTATTATTACTTGTCCTATATCTTGATAGTTGTTTAAATCATACGCACTATTAAATCCAATACCACTAAACATATCAATTATTACAAATCGACCATTAAATTCTTTTGAAAAATCATCAAAATTTAATTGTAAGTCCATCAAATTTAAGTTTCTTTCTTTAGGATTTTGTTCTATAAATTTAAAATTATTATCATTAAAATCTAATTTCATCTTATCTATTCTATCTACCATTTGCCTAGAATTCATTTCTGTGCTAATATATAAGACAGGAGATGGAATTGTTCTATATCCTAAAAACGTATTGCCTGTCGCAATAGAGTTGGCAAGTTGCAGTGCTAATAACGACTTACCAACCTTTGGTCTAGCGACTAGGCAATATAACCCATTGGACTTCATTAGGTTATCTACTATGAAGTCTTTTTTTAATGCTTCTTTACGCATTTCGCTAATACTTTTCATTGTCAATTCCTTTCTAGTCACTTATTTCTTTTGACATTTTTTGTAGATAACTTATATTTATCTTTAAATAATTGACTACTTCGTTCATAGGTAAAAATCTACTAGGAAGTAAATATCCTTTACTAATTAAATCTACTTTAATATCATTTTTTAATTTAATGGCATTATTTTTACCTAAACCTGTAAGTTTTCTTAAATCATTTAAATCACACCATTGTTTAGAGATTAAATCTAAAGTTTCTTTTGCATTCATTTTTTACCTCTCTTTCTAATTATTTAATAGATATTTTCTTGAATACCTATGATGGTTTTAGTGTCCCCAACAACTCCCTTTTAGGATGTATATATAGTTTTTCCTACCATATATGTGACGAGGATTTTAGATTATCCACAACTCTCGTGCCAATAGAGATATTTGCCTAGCATTTGTTTTACGAGTCGGCATATCGGCGATTTCCAACTCTATTTAGTTTTTAAATGGTGTTAGTTGCACCATTTAGTTCAAGTATATAACCTTT
>CANRME010000093.1 GCA_947631655.1 uncultured Bacilli bacterium
AAGGCATAATCACTAACTTGGTTATTTTGGTCCATTACAAGAACTACTTCATTATAGTTTTCTGGTAATTTACCAGCTACTAAATCATATTGAGATTTTAAAATATCTTCTTTATCAGGTAATTCAACCCAAGAGTTTACTTCATTCATACCAGGCATACTAACTTGGTTCATCATATCGCTTGCCATGCCCAAATTATCAAATACTGTACTTGGATTAATTTGAACAACTTCACTCTCATAATCCGCTTTATAAATATTTAAGTTTAAATTATACTTATATCTTATATCACTAACATAATCATTAATTTTGGACTTATCACTTTCTAAGTATTCTTTGAAACCTTTTAAATCATTATCCATTCTACTACCAGCAATAGAAGAAATTAAATCCGTCATAATATTATTAGAATAGACTTTATCATTTTTAGTTTCTTTATTTTCATTTTCAATTTCCATAAAAGATTCCATTAAACTAGTTTGATCCATGGATGCTTTTTCTAAAGTTAAAGGATATAATGACAAAGTATCTTCTTCTACTTTAGTAATATAGTTATTTAGACCACTAGATAATGATAAAATTAAAGCAATCCCAATAATACCTATACTACCAGCAAAAGCCGTTAGAATAGTACGACCTTTTTTAGTCATTAAATTGTTTAAGGATAAAGATAAAGCCGTAAGTAAATTCATTGATGTCTTTTTACTTTTCGATTTTTCAATTTCTAAATCTTCTTTAGTGTTTTCTTTACCATCATAAGAATTTGAGTCATCAGTTACTTCCCCATCTTTTAACTTAATTATTCTTGACGAATACTTTTCAGCAAGTTCCGGATTATGAGTAACCATAATAACTAATTTATCTTTAGCGACTTCTTTTAATAAGTCCATTATTTGGGTACTTGTTTCGGAGTCCAAAGCACCGGTTGGTTCATCGGCTAGTAAAATGTCAGGATTATTGATTAAGGCTCTCGCAATAGCAACTCTTTGCATTTGGCCACCAGATAATTGGTTAGGTAACTTATTAATATGTTTTTCTAAGCCGACACTTTTTAAAACTTGTTTTGCCCGTCTTTTTCTTTCGCCCTTAGAAACGCCGGATAAAGTAAGAGCTAACTCAACATTTTGCAAAACACTTTGATGGGTAATTAAATTATAACTTTGAAAGACAAAGCCGACACGATGGTTACGATAAGAATCCCAGTCGCGGTCTTTATATTTTTTAGTACTAACTTCATTAATAACTAAATCACCTGAGTCATATCTATCAAGTCCACCGATAATATTTAAAAGGGTGGTTTTCCCACTACCACTAGGGCCCAAAATAGAAACAAATTCATTTTTACGGAAATTAATACTTACATTATGTAAGGCTTGTTGTTTAAAACCATCAGTTTCATAAGTTTTAGTAATCTTTTTTATTTCTAACATAAAATTCCTCTTTTCTTTATTTTTAACCTCTTCTTTTTAATCTTTTCTTTTTCATTTTTCTTTTAAAAATATTGTATTCTCGGAATAAGAATAATAGTAAAATTACTCCAATAACAATCTTTATAATTATATGTTTACTAGCAATACTTTTTTCCAAAAATAAGTCTTCACTATATAATTCTTCGCCATTAACCAAAATGGTAAATTTTCCTACTTGGTCGCCCGCTTTAACATCTTTATGTAAAACTTTATCACCATCAAAAACAATTTTAATATTAGCATCATTTTCTAAGAAATAATCATAATCACGTTTAGCATAAAAATTAACTTCTTTGTTATTATAAGTTTTAATAGTGGTAATAATATCGCCTTTTTTAATTAAAGAACGATAACTATAATCATTGAAAAAACGCGTATAGATTTCATTGGTATCTCTTAGATTATTGTTATGGGAACTATCAATATCAGACCCCGCAACAACTAAAATATATTTATCACCATTATGTTCAGCTAAAGAAGCTAGGCAAAGACGAGCATCATATGTAAAACCAGTTTTACTTCCTAAAATATAATTTAAATCATAACCTAATTTTCTGTTAGCTGACTCTAAAGTACTTTTTAAAGTAAGACCATTAGATGCTTCATAGGTTAACGACGTAAATATATCATAAAAGGTTTTATTTTGTAAAGCATATTTTAAAACTGTAGCAACATCTTCGGCCGTACTATAATTTTCTTCTTCATCAAGTCCCATTGTATTAGCATAGTGCGTGTTTTTAAGGTTTAATTTGGCAGCTAGTTTATTCATTTCATTTACTAAAGCTTCATCGGAACCAAAAGCATAAGTAGCTAAAGCTTTAGCGCATTCTGCTCCCGATGGTAATAAAAGACCATATAATAAATCGCGGTAGGTAACTTTATCGCCAACATTAAATCCCGCTAAAGAAGCTCCTAAATCATAGACACCATAAATATCATCATTAGTTATGATAAACTCTTCATCTAAATCTGTAATATGTTCTATCGCCACAATCCCCGTCGTAATTTTAGTAAGACTTGCAATACTTATTTTAGAGTCAGAATTTTCTTCATAATATAATTTATCATCCGTTAAATTATAGTAATAAATATAGGGAGCAGTTACTCCTACTAAAGCCTTAACGGGACTTATAAATAGAAGAAATAAAATAATACTAAACAATACCTTTTTCAAACACTATCACCTATTTAATATTATAGCACAACATCTTATAAGTTTGCTATGGCTTTCTTATCTAATATTAATAATTATTTTAACTTTTCTAATTCTGCTATAGGTAACTTAGTTATGTCATTTATTTCTTTTAAAGAGTAACCTTTTTTTAACATAGTTTTGGCAATATTATTTTTTTCATCTAATTTTGCTTCCCCAATACCGGTATTATATTCTAACTCAGCTTGGGTGTAATCACTATATAAAGCAATGCACTCTTCATCAGCATTTAATTCTTCAAACTCCCTTTTTAGTTTTTCTTTCATACTCTCTTTCATATCGATTCCCTCTAAATATTTAATAAATTCTTCTTTGGTATTAGCAAGTATTAATCCACACCATTTATCAAATCTACTTTTATTATAAAACTTTCCTTTCTGTAAATCAACCAAATCGACTTCAATATTATCTATTTTTTCTAAAGTATCTTCATTAGTTAAAAAATATTTTTCGATTACCTTCTTTTTATTTTTATAATTCGTATTTAAATTTATTTGAATAGTTTCTCCAATACTCAAGTAATCTCTTTCCCCGCTTTTTAATTTTGATGCTGCTACACTTGATACATAACTTATATTTCTGTTTAATAGGGATTTATTAAAGGTATTATTAAGTTCAATATTGATACTTCTTCCATCTACCTCTACTAATAAATCGACTTGTTTTTTATATTCGCTTTTATGATTTAAAGAAAGATTTCGATGTTTAATATCTATTTTATCTTTTAAAGTATTACGTGGTAAGTCAAAATAGCATTCTAAAAAGTTTTCTAAGATTCCAATATTTTGATAATTATTAAATATTTCCGTGAACATAAAATCAACATATAAAGGAATAAAAATATTATAAGTTGTAACCATAAACCCTCCTTTCTAAGAAGGTAATTATTTTTACCCTCTATAATATATATTTGCAGTTTACACCCCAATTTCCTTCTTTTTTGTGAAAATTTTGTAAAAAAAATTTCTTCTTACGAAGAAATCTTATAAAACTAACTTAAATTTTTAAACTATTAAACATTATAGAATTTAGAATTTTTTCTGACTAAAATGATAGCTACTAGAGCAATAGCTGCTCCGCCACCTAGTAATAAGTATGAAGTAAATGCTCCCGTATTAGGATCACATTCTTCGCCAACACATTCTTCTTCAATGAATCCAGGGGCTTTACAAATGCCACTAGCAGTTTCATCAAAGTTATCAACATATGTTCCGTTTACACGAACATTTTTTAAACATAAACTACCACAAGTACCATCACCAATATCTTGGGCATTTTCGCTTAAGGTTAAAGTAAATGCTCCTAAAACACCATTAGTTGTAGTATTCATAGAATTATTAGCAAAATTAATCATTGTTCCGGTAGAACCATTATCACTAATTCCCGCTGTAGAATTAGGAGTAATATCACTAACTACTAAGTAATTACTTTCAACTTCCGCTGTAAATGAAGTTATAGCTTCTGTAAATCCTGCCGCATTAATATTACAAGTGGTTGATTCTCCTTTTCTTAAGTCTTCTTTTTCACAACTAATTGATATTGTCCCCGCATTAACTTTCATTCCAAATGCGAATAAGGAAACTAAAGTTATTCCTAAACCTAACAAAGTATTTTTTTTCATAAATTATTCCTACTTTCTTTTTTATTCTTCTCTATTCTGTTTTAATTATAACATAAATTTTAAAAAATAAAAGAATTTTTTAGTAAAAATTGTCAAATTATGATAAAATAATAGATAGTAGGAAAGAATAAATAAATGAGGAGTTTTAGATTATGGTAAAAATTCTATTAGAAATCGTAAGTAATAGCTTAGTTATTTCAATTAATGAAAAACCATCATTACCAGAAAAATTATTAGATACTAATAT
>CANRME010000094.1 GCA_947631655.1 uncultured Bacilli bacterium
CTGGGTGATATAATGGATAAAGTAATTGATGCTTTAGAAGTATCTAGTAGTGAAGTAAGAATTATTGATAGAAAAAAGGTAATATTAACGGGATTAAAAAAATTAGTTAGTTTTGATCCAGAAGAATTTTTAATGGAAACTAATTTAGGAACATTACTTTTAAAAGGGGATGGCTTAGAGATAATTAAATTAGATACTGCAGAAGGGTCAATATCAATAAAAGGACATGTAGCTGGTTATAATTATATTGATGGGGGAATAAAAAATAAAAATAATGGATTAGTAGCTAAGTTATTTAAATAATGAATATTAATTTACAATTATATTGTTTTTTCATATCTTTTATATATGGATTAATAGTGGGAACAAGTTCTTTATTTCATTTTTATTTGGTTAGAAAGAAACGTTTAATCGATTATATTTTAACAGCTATGTATGTTTATGTAATAGTAGTGTTATATTTAGTAATAATGTATTATGTTAATAGAGGGATATTTCATATATATTTTTCTTTCTTTATTATAGGTGGAATTTATTTAGGAAGAAAAGTAAAGTTTTTGCAAAAATATGTAAAGAAGAAGAAAGTGCATTGACTTCTTTTTTTATTCTTCATATAATAGCGTAAAGTAGGGAGTATAGAATTATTATGGAGTATAAAGGGTATAATTGTAAATTAAATGGAGTTTATAAAGTAGCTAATGGGAAAAAACTATATTCATTAGAAATTTATAAAGGTAATAATTTAATTTATAAAACGGATTGGATTTATGAAAATGAAAAAAGAGCATTTAAAGATGCTAAAGATATGATTAAAGAAAATCGTTTTGATACAGAGATAATAAGAAGAAATACTAATAAAGAAATTGATCGTAGTGATCATACTAAAGAGTTGGCGATAGCAAAAGATATTTTAAATAGTTTAATAATTATTTCGTTGTTATTATTGATAGGTTGTTATATAACATTAATTTTTTTTATAAATAGTGAAGATTTATTTTCAAAACTTTTAGAAATTGCATATATTGTTGGGGGATTAGTGACTTCTTTAGGAACTATATTTTGGGGGTTGTTTGCTAAAGAAAATTATACACTTTCAGATGGGGAGCAAAAAGCTTATAATGCGATATGGGGGTTAAATTTATTATTAAATAAGCATTATCTTCCCTATAGAGAACAACCATTTGAAGGTGTAAAAAGAACTTGGTCATCAGCACTTAGTTTAACTCTTTTACTTATAATGGGATGTTTTGGATGGGCATTGTTAACATTAGTAACTGGGCCAATAAGGACATTAATATATACTGTAGATGCCTTATTGGTAGCAAATTATTTCTTAGTTGTATCTTGGGAAATAGTTTCATCTATATTAAAAGGGGAAAGTTTTCTTTATAAGAAAGTATTTATGCCTATTATAGCGGTTGGGATATTCGTGTTGATTGTAGTAATTTTTATGAAAATAGCTGGAGCTAATTGAAGAAGTAAAGTTTTTGACAAATAATGTAAATAAAAAGAAATCGCATTGACTTTTTTTTAAATTATTTTTATACTTAGGTTAAAGTAGGGGTGATAGTCAATGCCTAAAACAAAGAAAAAAGCAAAGAAAAGGTTGCTTGGTTTATCATGTCTATTTTTAATTTTATTAGGGGTTTTAGTAGCAAGTGTATTTAAAGATTGGCTAACTATTTTTAAGAATAAAAATGAAAGAGTAGTTTTAGCAGGTAAATATGATACTTTATTAGAAGATGAAATAAAATTAAATAGTGAATTAAATAAATTACAAGATCCAGAATATGTAACTAGATATATCAGAGAAAAATACTTGTATTCTAAAGATGGTGAAGTAATAATTAGAATACCAGAAGAAGAACAAGAAAAATAACTATCGTAATGATAGTTTTTTATTTGTCCTTTTCAATGGTTATTTTAATGTGTTGTTTTTTAGCTAATTCTAAAAATTTATCTAAACTTATTTTAGCACGGCCTAGTTCGTAACTTTGAACAGTGTCTTTACTACGATTTATATGTTTAGCAAATTGTTCTTGAGTTTCGTCACTCCACTCTCTTATTATTTTTATTATTTCTTTGGGTTCATAATCGTTGGCAGTAAATTTCATAATCTAGACCTCCTAATTAAAGTGTATAAAAAAATCTTTAAATTTTTAAATAACACGTATTGACATTACGTGTTGATTTTGCTATTTTATATTTATATAGATAAGAGAATAATGGAGAGATAGTTTATGAAAGTATTTAATCCGGATAAAGAATTAAGAAAGATTCAAAAGGGAAATAAAAATAAAATAATATTAGGTGTAATATCTTTGTTATTAATTGTTGCTATAGGAAGTAGTTATGCTTTATATCAAATAAAATATAATAAAAGAATTATTTATACTCAAGTAGATGATTTTAGTAATAATAAAAATTTAGCTATATATGTAGATGATAGTAAACAAGATGCATTTCCCGATAAAAATAATTATTATTTTGATAAAGTAGTATGTGATAATAATAGTACATGGGAATTTGATTACGAAAAATGGGAATTAACATTAACAACCAATAAAGAAGATAAATGTAATATATACTTCACTAAAAACTATCGAGATAAAAGTGGAGCAAATACTCCAGAATTATATCAAGGATTAATACCAATATATTTTAATGAAGCAAATGAAATGTTAATAGCAGATGTAGAGAAAGAATGGTATAACTATGATGAACATAAATGGGGAAATGCGGTCTTAATAGATAATACAAATCCTACTATTAAAAACAAGTTTTATAAAGAAGATGGGACATTAAAAGCAAATGAAAAAATAACTGAAGAGGATATACTGCAAATGTATGTATGGATACCAAGATATAAATATGAGTTATTTAATGCAAATAATGAGGGAGTACCAAAACAAATAATAAATGTTAAATTTGAAAGTGGAACAACGAGTACCGGAACGATATCATGTACAATAGCATTAAATGGAAAAGAAACATGTGAAAATGCTATAAATGGAGAATGGTATACGCACCCTGGATTTACCTTTGGTGATACAGAACTCCCAGGAATATGGGTAGGAAAATTTGAACCAAGTGATGCAAAAGATGTAATTGGTAGAAACGCAAATACTATAGGTGAAATAATAATATTGCCAAATAAAACTTCAATGATTAATAAAAATTTAGGAACAATGTTTTATGCAACTAGAAATATTGAATTAGAAAATGCAGTAAAATATAATTTAAAACCAGAAGAAATAGATACGCATATAATGAAAAATATGGAATGGGGAGCAGTAGCTTATTTAACTCAAAGTTTATATGGCATATATAAAGATGAAAAAACATGTGATATAGATGATACGAATTTTGATGAATGTGAGGTGTGGATTAACAATTCCGCCCAAGGAAAAGGAGTAACTGGATATTCTAATGTATATGGTGGAACAGCAACGGGTTGTGTAGGAGATACCATAAGTGCTGGAGTAGAATGGAATTCTGGTGCTGATGGAGATCCGGCGCAATGTCCAGTAGGTAGAAGATGGAATGAAAGTGGAGTAAAAGCAAGTACCACAGGAAATATGTATGGTATTTATGATATGAACGGAGGAGACTGGGAAAATGTTATGGGTGTTATAGCTGATGCAAGCACTGATATATTTTCCAATACTAATACTAATGGATTTAATGTCACCCAAAGACCGGAGAAGAAGTATTATGATTTATATGAATTAGGTACATCTAGACATGATTTTCAAAACGGTCATTTAGGTGATGCTACTAGAGAAACGTTATTAGAATTAGAATCTTCATATGGCGGATGGAATTCGGACATTTCAGAGACGATATATGCAAGTGATGCTCCGTTTATAGCACGAAGTGGAACTTATACTTGGCATATACGTAGTGGAATATTTACTTTTGGTTTAGCAACTGGTAGTGCTGTAAACACTTATACTAGCTTTCGTATGGTTTTAACTGCTCAAGATGGAGAAGAATAAATATTAAAATAAAGTTTAAAAAGAATCTCTTTTTGATTCTTTTTATTTTGCTTTATACATATCTACTCTATTTGGTAAATTTTTTGCTTTTATAGCCGTTTCTTCATTAAATAATAATTCAGCTTTTATATTGAAAGATTTTGCAATCAAATCAATGTTTTTACAAGTTAGGTTAGCATCACCATTTTCAATAGTACTAATATAAGCCATTTTAAATTTAGTTATATTAGCAAATTGTTCTTGGGTTAATTTATTTTGATATCTATACCATTTTGTATTTAATCCTATTAATTCCATAGAAGTCATGTAATTACCTCCTAACTACTTATAATATTACTTATTAAGTTAAAATATATTTATATATAAATTATAAAGATATAAAAAAATAATTTTAATACCACTATATATTATTAAGATAAAACTT
>CANRME010000095.1 GCA_947631655.1 uncultured Bacilli bacterium
CGACCGCCCGGTTATGAGCCGGATGCTCTAACCAACTGAGCTAGAGGTCCATGACTTCTTAATATTACCACAAACAAGAGGTCTTTTCAAGTAAATATTCCATTATTTTAAAGAAAATTGACAAAAGAGTTTTAAATTTATTAATTTAGTTTATACTAGAAATTAAGAGTGATAAAAATGAAACACAAATTAAAAAAAGAAGTCCATATTACTATCTGTATTATTTTATTAATTATTACTGTAGGTTTAACTTTATATATTGATTATTATAAGACTAATAATAAAGTTCAAGAAAAAAATTTTGATAATATTATAGATGCGATTATAGCGGAGAATAATTATAATAAAGATAATACAACTTATACAATAGTAGGTAATAAATATATCAGTGTAATAGATAAAACTAATACTAATCCTATAGGAACTATAAGAAATGAAAATAATACTAATATATCTATTGAAAGCGTTTTAAAAGAAGACAAAATAGAAAATTTTAAAGAGTTAGTTAGTGTAACTGTTAGACAAAAGTATCCGTCCTTTATTAGTGAAACTATACTAAATGAAGATAATAGAATTTATGAAATATCAGATGATAAAATAACGATATATTTTTCAAATGAAAATATTAATCCTAGTTATGATAAAAGACTAAGTATTGATTTAGGGTGTCCGGTTATTTTAGATTTTTTAAATTATAAATGTAATGGTAAGGAAGAGTATTTAAATGAACCTGAAACTTTAGAAAAAGTAGTAGCTCTTACTTTTGATGATGGGCCCACTATAAATAAAACAGATAGAGTAGTAGAGATTTTAAATAATAATAAAGCAAATGCGACCTTTTTTATGGTTGGGAATAAAATTACTTATAAAAATAAACCAACTATTTTAAATGTCCTAGATAATGGTAATGAAGTAGGTGGTCACTCTTATTCGCATCAAATGCTTACCCGTTTAAAAGAAGAAAAGATATTAGAGGAAATAAATAATACTAATGCTAATTTTAAGGAGATAACAGGAACTGATTTGTATTTAGTAAGACCTCCTTATGGTTCTTCTAATAAGAAGGTAAGAGAAACAGTTAGTAATCCTTTTATTATGTGGAGTTTAGATACTATGGATTGGAAATCTAAAAATGCGGAGAAAGTATATAATAAGGTTATTGAGACGGTAGAAGATGGAAATATTATACTAATGCATGATTCTTATGATTCTACTTTAGCGGCACTAGAAGAAGTTTTACCAAAATTATATACTATGGGATATAAAGTAACTACGGTATCTAATTTAGCAAAATTAAAGAATCAGGAGATAGTAGAAGGAAATACTTATCGTTATTTTAAATAACTTCATCGACATCCGTAGTATCAGCTCCGGTATAAGTTAAATAAATGACTATCGCACCACCTACTAAAAATAAAATATTAGTTATAACACTTAATTTGGTATCATTAATTTCTTTAATGGTACTTTTATTATTTAAATCTTTAAAGTCTTCAATACTTAGTCCTAAAAAGTAGATGTATAATAAAAATAAAACAATAACTAAAGTTTTATTAATCGTTTTATAGATATTTTTATCTTTGATATTTTTATACATTAAATAATCACGTTCATATTTATTAGATATAAAGTTAAAGATTATAACGAAAAGATAAATAATCCAAACGATATTTTCGTCTCTTACTCTAGTTAATTGCTTGGCAAAGTTATTCATATTAAATTTTATACTAATTCTTTTAAATAAAGAACAATTATGATAGAATATAATTAGGAGGTATTTTATGGATACTAGTAAAAAAACGATAATAGATTGGCCTTATTCAAAAGATAGCGAGAATATTGCTGAATATTTTCGCAAAATGGAATATATTCCCGAAGAAACTAATAATATACTAAAATATTTTGAGAATCTAGAACCAAAACGTTCATTAGAAAATAATAGTGGTTTGAGTCTTAAAAGATCTTTAAGTAAATAATAATATAATTTGTCATATAAAAAAGTCTAGATTATTCTAGGCTTTTATAATGCTAAATGGTGTCCCCTTGGGGGCTCGAACCCCAGACCCACTGATTAAGAGTCAGTTGCTCTACCAACTGAGCTAAGGAGACGTTTATATAAAAACTCACAGTCATGTGAGCGAGTATCAAATTTGGTGACCAGTACGAGATTTGAACTCGTGAATGCATGCGTGAAAGGCATGTGTGTTAACCGCTTCACCAACTGGCCAATGGTGGGACTGGGGGGACTTGAACCTCCGACCTCACGCTTATCAGGCGTGCGCTCTAACCAGCTGAGCTACAATCCCGTCTTTAATCGACTATTTAATTGTACCTTATAATTCTCTTTTTGACAAGTCTTTTTTGATAAAAATGTGTAAAAAATCACATATTTATTATATTTTTCAAATTTATTTATTAAATTGATTAATATAATTAAATAGACAAGGAGGAATACTATGAATTTAATACCTAATGTTCCTCCTAAAGCTTTTACATTAAGTTCGGTAGTTGTAGGATTTCTTCTAATAGATGATTTAAATGCCAATGAACAAAATGCTTTAGGCAACTGGCTTATGTTGGTGGCCCAACTTTTATGTACGAATGCTGCTTATATGCAATTACAACAACAAAGAGCGACGGGAAATCCAGATAATGTAACTAATGCTATACCAGGGCATCTCGATAATAATCCAAATGGGACACAAGATACTATTAATATGTTAGAAAAAATGGTTAAAGCCTTACAAAAAGAAGTAGGGGATCTAAAAAAGAGCCTTTAAGACTCTTTAATCACTTGCTAAATTATCGAAGTATCCTTGAATATAGACAACTGGTGTACCTTTGTCTCCACTACCACTAGTTAAGTCACATAGAGAACCTATTAGGTCAGTGTATCTTCTTGGAGTAGTACCTTGGGAAGTCATTGTACCTTTTAAATTAGTATCTTTATTTCTAATTTCTTCTTTAATAGCTTTTTTAAGTTCTTCACCACGTAGGTTATCATATTTATTATCGCTTAAATATTTAAGTTTTAATTCGTTAGGAGTGCCTTCTAAACCTTTAGTATAGAACGGAGCCACTACAGGATCAGCTAGTTCCCAAATACCACCGACTGGGTCTTTAAAAGCTCCATCACCATAAACTAATACTTCAACATCTTTACCAGTTTTTTCTTTCATTAAACTTTGAACTTTTAAAATGATTTCTTCACCATCTTTAGGGAATAATTTTAATCTTTCTTCAGTACTTTTATTGCTTCCTAATAAACCATATTTTGGATTAAAACCACTACCATCAACACTTTCATTTAATATATCGTCAAGACCTAAAACAACGCTCGCTCCTTTATTTTTTAATACTTCTTTAGAATGAGCTCTCGTATGAATATCACAAGTTATAACGTTTTTAGTGTATTTTAGAATAGTATCTACTTGATTAGAGAAGATAAACTCTACTTCACAACCTTCATTTTGAATTAACTCTTTATAGAATTCAACATAATTAATTCCGGTAAAAGGATGAACTTCATTACCAAATAATTTATGATATTCTTCTTCGTTTAAAACATCAATACCTGGATTAAGATTAGTTTTATAAATTAAATTACGAGGAAATAATTCGTTTCCTACTTCATCAGTAGGATAGCTTAGTTGCATGTAAATCTTTTTTACACCACGACATATTCCTTTTAAAATTAAGGAAAAACGGTTACGACTTAAGATAGGGAAGACGATACCAATTTCCTCACTTTTAATTTTATTTTTAACATCTTTACCTATGGCATCAACACTAGCATAATTGCTAGTAGCAATACCAACAACGGCTTCCGTAATACCGATTATATCTTTATCTTTAACAGTAAATCCTTCACTTTCTTTAGCAGCCATAATGGAATCTACTACGACACTAGCTAAATCCATTCCTTCTTTTATAATAGGAGTTCTAATACCTCTTACAACAGTTCCTACATTACGCATTTTAAATACCTTCTTTCTATTATAAGTTTATCATAATAAGTTAGTAAACAAAAGAAAGTTACTTAAATTTGACATATTTTATGGTATAATACTTTTAGGAAGTGAAGCTCATGGATAAGGTATTAAAAAGATTATTAATAGAAGGAATAGGATGTCTTTTATTTGGAGTTGTTTTTTTAGTTAGTGCCACAATAGACAAAGGAACTTGGTATGAATATCTTTTAGCAGTAGGTTTATTATTATCAGGTAGTGTATTTATATATAAAAGTATTACTATAAATAAGAAAATGAAACTTAAAAATATGAAAAAAACTACAAAATAAAACCATAACTTTTAATTGCTATGGTTTTTATATTCTTAAAATGGCGGAGCAGAGAAGATTTGAACTTCCGCGCCAGTTACCCGACCTACATCCTTAGCAGGGACGCCTCTTCAGC
>CANRME010000096.1 GCA_947631655.1 uncultured Bacilli bacterium
AAATCTTACTTTAACCCCTCTTACTCTACCAAATTGTTTTCTTACACCTTCTGGTAAATTCTTTTTAATAGTTTTCACGTTTATAACACCTCCTTATAACGCTTTGCAAAAAGATTATAACATATTCTTGGCAAAAATGATAGAAATTTTTAGACTTATGATATAATTAAATTAGAAAAGAGATGATTTTATGAATCTTATTGATGGTAAAATGGTTAGAAATGCTAAATTAGAAGAATTAAAAGAAAAATTAAGCAAATTAGAAAATAAACCTAATTTAGTAGTCATTCAAGTTGGTAATGATGAAGCTAGTAATGTTTATATTAAACAAAAAGAAAAATTAGCTAGCGAATTACAATATAATTTTATTCATAAACATTTTAAAGAAGATACATCTGAAGAAGAATTAGTAAAGGAAATTAGTAATTGTAATAATGATTCATTAATAAATGGTATTATAGTTCAACTACCTATTCCTAAACACTTAAATTCTAATAATATAATTAATGCAATTAATCCTTTAAAAGACGTTGATGGTTTAACTAGTATTAATGCTGGTAAATTAGTGCAAAATACTCCGGGTTTAATACCTTGTACCGCCAAAGGAATAATTGATTTATTAGATTATTACGAGATTCCATTAGAAGGCGCAAATGTTGTGGTTATTGGCAGAAGCTTATTAGTTGGTAAACCCGTTGCTAATTTACTTACTAATCGAAATGCATCAGTGACTCTTTTACACTCTAAATCTAAAAATATTTCCTACTATACCCAAAATGCAGATATTATTGTTGTAGCAGTAGGTGTTCCGCACTTCTTAACTAAAGATATGATTAAAGATGGTTCAGTTATAATAGATGTCGGTATAAATCGTGTTAACGGTAAATTATTAGGTGATGTCGATTTCGATAATTTAAAAGATATTTGTAGTTATATAACACCAGTTCCTGGTGGTGTTGGACCTATGACGGTATATGAACTTATGAATAATGTTTATTTAGCAAGAAAGTTACAAAAAAAATAGGATTTTGCTTTTCCTATTTTTTTGTTGCTTTCTTTTTGGAGTTTGCTTTCTTTCTCGTTAATTTAGGCGCTTCTTTGCTTTCTTCCATACCAACGTAATTTTTTTTAGCAGAAATTAACCACTTACTAGATTCCTCAAAAATATCTTTGAAAAGCCAATCGGAAAGAACTAAATTATAAAAATAATCTTTAAAAAATTTGGCATCCACATAAACATAAGTAAAATTAGCTAAATAACGCAATGATGATAGATAATAACATTTATCTTCCCAAATATTACATAATATAAATTTTTCTCGTTCTAAAAAATCAAGAGGAACATTTTTTAATATTGTATCCTTAGTAAAATAAAATACAGAATTGTCATGTATAGCATTACCTAAATTTTTAAATAAATCATTTATGGTCATGTTTTTATAATTGGGATTACTTGCAATTTCCTTTTCTAAATCATTCTCAATTTCATCTAAAACTTCATAAAAAAGTGGTTTTATAATACTTAACAATTCGTCGTTAATCTTTTTCTCTCCTGCATCTCTAAATTCTTCATATACAAAATAAGTGTTAAAAACCATCCTATTATTTGGATTTTGATAATAATTAATTTGAAACTTTTCTAAAATATTAAAAATTACATCCCACCATGCATAATCATTAATGCGGTCAGTATTATTAAGAAGTCCCTTTATATTGTTAAAGTCATGGTATATACAATATATTTCTTTAAATACTTCATAAATATAAATATTTACCCAACGATCATAATCATAGTAGTCATATTCATCTTTACCATCAATCAAATCTAAATCTTTAAAAATACTTCTATTTTGGTCGTATATTTCACCTAGAACATATCGTTTTTGCGTACGACTACTTAAATCTATTTTATATTTTGTATAAATATATACCGACAATAAAAACCACACAAATCCCTCAGAAGATTTAAAGAGAAATTTTTCATGATTATTCACTGGCAAATTTAAATTTTTTAAGTATTGGTATAGAGCATCAATTGGTACAGTTTTATCTCTTTGCTTACATCCTGGAACACTTATCCCTTTATCATGTTGCTCATGAGCCCATTTAGGTGGGACTAAATCCATTGGAAAAAACTCATGATTTTCCCCTTTAGCTCTCATTTTTTTAATATCGTTATACGAAATCATACCCACTACCTCCACTAATTTAATTATTTATCACAATTTTCACAGATAATAGTTCCCTTTTTATCGACCATAACGCCGCCACAATTAGGACATCTTTCTAATACTGGTTTATACCAATAAGCGACATCACACTTAGGGTAATTTGAACAACCGTAAAATTCTTTGCCTTTTCTGGTTTTCTTAACAATTATCTTGCCATCACATTTAGGACAAGGAATAATTTCTTCGATAACTTTTTCTTTCTTTTGGATGTACTTACATTCTGGGTAATTACTACAAGCGATGAACTCACCATAACGCCCTTTTCTTTTAACTAAAGGACTGCCGCAATTAGGACACATTTCCCCTGTTTCTTCCGCTTTAGCTTTTTCCATATTCTTAAATGCGGTTTCTACTAAAGGTTCAAAAGTATCATAAAAGTCTCTTAAGACTTTAATATTATCTTTTTTATCATCAGCAATTAAGTCTAAATCACTTTCCATTTCACTAGTATATTTAACATTAACAATGTCTTTAAAAAATTCTTGTAATTTATCGGTTATTTCAAAACCTACTTTAGTAGGAATAAACTTTTTATCTTCGACCGTTACATAATCTCTTGCTTTAATTGTTTCGATAATTGTGGCATAGGTACTAGGACGTCCAATACCTAAACTTTCTAATTCTTTAATTAAACTACTTTCAGTATATCTGGCTGCTGGTTTTGTAAAGTGTTGTTCTTTTACTACTTCTTCGGCTATAAACGATGCATCTTCCGCTATATCTGGAATAATAACATCTTCATTTGCTTCATATTCACTATAAACTTTTAAATAACCATCAAATTTTAAAACACTTCCTGTTGTCTTAAATAAATAATCGTTATTTAATAAACTTACGCTTGTTGTCGTAACTAAAGCATCACTCATTAGAGAAGCTAGCGCTCTCGTATAAATAAGTTTATATAATTTATATTCATCATTGGTTAAGTACTTCTTTAGCTTTTCGGGTGTTCTTTTAATGCTAGTTGGTCTTATCGCTTCGTGAGCGTCTTGAGCGTTATCATTCTTCTTCGCTTTTTTGACATAGCCAACATAATTTTTACCATACTCTTCTTCAATATAAGGTAAAGTTTCATTAATAAAAGGTGGGGCTAGTCTTTCGGCATCGGTACGCATGTAGGTAATAAGACCGACAGTTTCACTGCCAATATCAATACCTTCATATAGTTTTTGAGCAATTCGCATCGTTTTAGAAGATGGGAAATTCAACTTATTCGCTGCCATTTGTTGTAAAGTACTAGTTTTAAAAGGTAATCTTGAAGCTTTCTTTTTATCTTTTTTTTCAATATCACTAACTTTATAAGTATCACTTAAATTATTTAAGATATTTTCAGCTTCTTCATCAGACTTAATTTCTATTTTTTTATTCTTATATTTTTCTAAGTCGGCATCAAACTCTTTAAATTTCGCCGTAATTGTATAATATTCTTCAGGAACGAAAGATGCAATTTCTCTTTCCCTATCAACAATTAGTTTTAAAGCCACACTTTGTACTCTTCCAGCACTTTTACCACCTGTTTTAGATTGCATTAGTTTTGATAATCTAAAACCAATAATGCGGTCTAATATTCTTCTCGTTTCTTGACTTTTTACTAAATCCATGTCAATATCTCTTGGATTTTTAAAAGCATTCGTAACGGCATCTTTAGTAATTTCGTGAAATTCTACTCTTTTATAATTATCTTTTTTTAAAGCAAGAGCATCTTTTAAATGCCAAGCAATTGCTTCTCCTTCGCGATCGGGGTCGCTTGCAAGGATTACCTTATCACTTTCTTTCGAAAGTTTTTTAAGTTCCGTTATCTTTTTAGACTTCCCTTTTATGGGAATATAAGTAGGTTTAAAATCATTATCAACATCAACCCCTAAGCCAAATTTACCAGAGGTTGCTAAATCTCTTATATGTCCCATACTAGCTACGACTTTGTAATCACTACCTAAATATTTTTCAATAGTTTTACTCTTAGCTGGGGACTCCACGATAACTAAATTTTTCTTCATGATTCACTATTCCTTTCTTTAAACTGTTTATCTAAATAATTGAAATAATTAGTTCTAATAGCTAAATTACTCATTTTTATTTTATTATTAATTTTATTATTAATACTTAATATTTCTTCATTAGTATATGT
>CANRME010000097.1 GCA_947631655.1 uncultured Bacilli bacterium
CCCCCCCCCGTCAAGGCAAAACCAAAAAAACTATGGTTTTCAACCATAGCTTATTAATTTAGTTTATTTAACATATTATAATTTTTATTAAAACTTTTTAAGAAAGTATTTATTTCAGAATTAGTAGTTAGATAAGATAAACTTATTCTAATAGAAGTGCTTGCTCTTTTGGAGTCATTATATAAAGCCATAACACTAGGGCTAGATTCACCCGATGCACAAGCGGTATTAGTACTTAAATATATTTCATCTTTTTCTAATGCATGAATAAAAGTTTCGGGCTTAATATTCATTAAACTAAAATTTAGAATATGCGGAATACTGTAACTAGTTTTATTTAATTTAATATTTTTATAATCACCTAGTTCTTTTACAATTCTTTCATTTAAAGTATTAACAAAACTTTCTCTTCGATCTAAGTCGGTTAAAGAAATACGTAAAGCTTTAGCTAAAGAAACTATTAAAGGAAGTGGTGGTGTTCCAGGGTTTAAAAAGTTACTTTTACCACTACCATTAATAATCGAATTAATTTTAATTCCTTCTTTGACAAATAAAACTCCAATACCTTTAGGGCCATATATTTTATGACCAGAAAAGGATGCTAAATCGGTATCATTTAAATTAACTGTTACTTTACCAATAGCTTGGGTTAAATCACTATGAAAAAAAGTATTAGCATTTTCTTTTTTGATTATTTGTCTTAAAGTTTTTAAAGGCTCACGTATACCTAATTCACTATTTACCGCACAAATACTTACTAAAATTGTATCTTTCGTAACTTTCTTTTTTAAATCTTCAAAATCTATTAAACCATCTTTAGTGTTATTTACATATTCAATAGTAAAACCTTGGTCTTTTAAATTATCACATATCGCATAAATACTAGGATGTTCTAATTTTGAAACGATAATTTTTTTACCGCGATTTTGATAAGCACTGCATATACCTTTTAAAGCAATATTATTAGACATAGTTGCTCCACTGGTATAAGTTATTTCATTTTCTTTAACATTTAATAGTTCGCTTATTTGATGAGTTGCTTTATTTAATAAATCACGAGATTTAGTTCCTAAACTATGCAAAGAATTAGCGTTTCCAATATAATCGCGGCTTACTTTATTATAAGAATCTAAAACATCTAAATTAATAGGTGTCGTAGCAGAATAATCTAAATATACCATTTATTTTCACCTTTTCTATTTTGTATATAAAAGATAACTTAAGAAGGCAACTAAGAATGTTAGTACAATTCCCCCATTAATTTTTTCACTAGTATCAGTTTTATCTTTAAGACCTAGCATCATAATAACTAAGTAACCGCCGACTAATCCTCCAAAGTGTGCCGCATTATCAATACCTGGCATTAGAAATCCTAATAACAAGTTAATTATGATAACAGGAATAATTCTGGTTTTAATAATACTTCCTAAATACAAACGATAATGATAACCAAAATAAAGGATGGCTCCTAATAAGCCAAAAATGGCTCCACTTGCTCCGACACTCATATTATTAGATATGACGGCCGAGAATAAATTACCAACAATCGCACTACCTAAGAATACTAGGGTATATTTGGTTTTACCAATGAAATTTTCGAGTTGCGACCCAATCGCTATTAAAGCATACATGTTACATAATAAGTGGAAAATATTAACGTGTAAAAAAGCCGATAATACTAACCGATAAAGTTCGCCATGTTGTAAGCTAATATAATTGTTATTACCAATGGCAAGTAAAACACTACTACCATCTTCATACACTAATACCATACTTAAAATATATAATAAAACACATATAGCTACAATAACTTTAGTAACAATAATTTTTTTAGGCTTAAATACTTCTTCAAAGTGGCGATTATCTTTTTCCGTTTTTTTATTTATATCTTGCGTAACATTAACTAATAAATTTAAATCCCCTTTATTCTTTAATAATTTTGTCTTAATACTGGGAAATGAGGAAAGTAATATTTTATTTTTAGTTATATCTTTTTCATCTTTAATACTTACAGAAGATATTTTTTTAGAATTAATTAAATCAATATCATCATTAATATCTAAGAAAATGGACAAGGAATTCATTTTTAAAGATACAGTTTTTTTCTTTATCTTACGCATAACATTATTAGTTTTAAAAATATCAAATTTATATTGTTCTAAATTATGGATATAATTAGAATTAATTCTGACTATTTTATAAGGACCATCACTATTTTCTAACCAAATTTCATTTTTTACACCGTTAACAATCATCGGAGTATAATTTTCTTCGGTTATAAAATAATGGACAAGTTTCATGACTATTTCTTCTTTAGGATCCATGACTACTGTACTCATATTTTTTTCCTCCATCATATATTTTATTATAAATCATAAGATTAGTAAAGGTGATTTTTATGTTTTCCTTAGTGATAGCTTATTATTTAACTACCATTCTTTTATTTCATTTACCTTTAAAAAAACTTATTGAAATGCACAAATTATCTTTAGATATTTTCTTTTTTATTATAAGTAATATTATCTTAATTATCGCTATATTAGTATTTCATTTTTATTATCAAGATAAATTTTTTACGTTAATTTTAAATAGTTTTTTAATTATTAATACTTCTTTTTACGGCAAAGATTTATATGCTTATAAGCCTTCTCTTTTATGGTATATAATTCCCTACTTTATAAACAATGTTATTTTTATGCTTCTATAGAATCTAAGTATTCTTTAAAGTAAGGTGGTAATTCACTTACAAACTCTAAATTCTCATGAGTTATGGGGTGCGTAAACCGCATTTTATAAGAATGCAAAAATTGGCCAATGCCTTTTATTACTTCTTTACCATAGACAGGATCATTAAATAAAGGATACCCAATGTATGATGCATGAACTCTTATTTGATGGGTTCTTCCGGTTTCTAATTTAAAATTTACTAAAGTATAATCTTTGTATCTTTTTAAAACAGTTAAATGAGATACCGCTTTTTTAGAATTTGCGGAAGTAACACAAAACTTTTTACGATTTAGTTTATCTCTACCAATTGGAGCATCAATTGTGGCTTTTTCGTGAGGAAAAACACCACATAATAAAGCAAGATACTCCCTATCTATTCTTTTATTTTTAAAATCGTCACTTAAGAGTTCGTGAACTTTATCGGTTTTCGCAATTAAAAGTAAGCCGCTCGTATCTTTATCAATACGGTGAACAATTCCTGGTCGAAACTCCTCTTTTTGCGATAAGTTTTGGGTATAATTTATTAAAGCATTTACTAAAGTGTTATCAAAGTTCCCAGCTCCAGGATGAACTACTAAACCCGTTGGTTTATCAATAACCATTAAGTAATCATCTTCATAAACAATATTTAATTTTAAATTTAAAGGTTTTAAAGTATTATGAACATCTTTCTCAATCTCTTCTATAAATATCTCGTCATTTTCTACGACTTTATAACTTGGTTTTATAGTTTTTTTATTTACTAAAATATGACCATCTTTAATAAGACTCAAAATACTTTCTCTACTTATATCTAAATAATTAGTAAGATATTTATCAATTCTTAAATTACTATTTTCCACTACTTTTATTTGCATAACGGTCTTCTCCTTTAATAATAGCAATGATTAATAAAACAATACCAATACATATGCCAATGTCCGCAAAATTAAATACTGGGAAACTATAATTAAAAATATAAATAGATAGAAAGTCTCTTACGTAGCCATATAAAATACGGTCGAGTAAGTTACCTAAAATACCTCCAAATAAAAGGCTAAAAGCGATGGTATTGCGTTTATTTTTTTTAAAAGAAAACATATAACGATAAATAATTACCATAGCAATAAGCGTAGTAATAATTATGATAATAGGATACTCACTTAAGAACCCCCAAGCCGCTCCTTTATTATGTGTAGGACTTAAATAAAAAATATTTTTAATAATTGTTAAACTTTTACCAAAAGGAATATAAATTTCAATTAAAGTTTTAGATAAAAAATCAATAATTAACCAGATAATAGAAATTATAAACATTTTTTTAGTCATAGCACTCCTCCTACATAAGTGTTTATAGTATATCACAAATCGACTAAAATTACATCATTTCCAATTTTTTTAATATTACTAAAATAGATAGATACTTCGCCACTACTATTAAAGATATTGCGAATATGCATTTTTTCTTCAACAATTAATCTAATAATATGACCATCTTCACTAATCTCGGCATCAATAATTCTACCTAATCTTTTACCATCTAAACTTACAATATCTTTTTGTTGTAAATCCGACAAACGCATAAAAATATCACCTAAAAAATTATATTATTCATTTACAAATTTTAGTAAATTAGTTATACTAAAGTT
>CANRME010000098.1 GCA_947631655.1 uncultured Bacilli bacterium
AGTAAAACAAGATAATTTAAACCTAGACAATACTTCCTAATTTTTATATAATTTAGATAATAGGAGATGGTTTAGGGTGGCTACTTTGGGTGCACATTATAAAGTAAATCAAGATCAAGGAAGAACTAATGATAAATTAGTGTTTCGAGGGGAAAAATATCGGATTAGTGTTTTATCAGATTGTTTAGTAAGACTTGAATACGATGAGGGGGGTAAATTTGAAAATCGTCTTACGGAATTAGTAAGTAATCGTAATTTCCCGGTTTTTGATTTTAAAGTGCAAGAAGATAATAATTATTTAGTTATTGAAACTAAATATTTTAAGTTACAATACGTTAAAAATAAACCATTTGTGGGCCCTAAATATGCTCCAGATACAAATTTAAGAATTAATTTATTGGGGACAGAAAATGAGTGGTATTTTGGACATCCCGAACCAAGAAACCTTTATACCATGGTTGGTAATTTAGATCATAAGGAAAAATTTAGCCGATATGGAAGTCAAAAGTTAAATGTTAAAGAAGTTAAGAATAAAGTTAAAGAATTAGTTACAAAAGAAAAGGGCTTATTTTCGATTGATGGCTTTGCGAGTATTGATGATGCTAAAAGTTTAATTTTTATTGATGATGGTTCATTAGTTAAGGACGAAAGAGTAAGGTTAGATACTTATGTTTTTATGTATGGGAATAACTTTGGGGAGTGTTTAAGAGATTATTTCCGTCTTACGGGGACACCTCCTTTAGTACCAAGATATGCCTTAGGAGTGTGGTGGAATAAAAATTCGGCTTATAACTTTAATGATACGAAACAATTATTAATTGATTTTAATAAGTATAAAATTCCTTGTAGTGTTTTACTTTTAAGTGATAAATGGCATATCAAAGATAAAAATAATCCCAAGAGATTTAAAAGTGGTTTTACGTTTAATAAGGATTACTATTATGACCCAAAAGAATATGTTACATATTTACATGAAAGAGGAGTAAGATTAGGACTTAATATTGATCCGTCGGAAGGAATTCATCCGCACGAAGAGAGATTTAATGACTTTGCAAAGAATATGGGGATTACCGATAAACAAATAATTCCATTTAATGTTTATGATAAAAACTATGTTGCTAATTACTTTTACTATTTTATAAGACCATTACATGAAATCGGGGTAGATTTTTACTGGATTGATTATTATACCGAAGATGAACAAACGCTAAGAGCATTAAACTATTATCATTTTAATGATTATATTCAGTATAAAGGTCAAAGGGGATTGATATTAAGTCGTAATGCCGGTAAAGCGATGCATAAATACCCAGTCTTATATTCTGGTGAAACTTTAGTTAGTTGGAAAACCCTAAATGATTTACCGTACTTTAATAATACAGCGGCGAATATGGGGATTTCGTGGTGGAGTCATGATATTGGTGGTTTTGAAGGTGGTATTGAAGACTCCGAATTATATCTAAGATACGTACAATTGGGTACATATAGTCCAATCTTCCGTTTTGCTTCGAAAGACGGGCATTACTACAAAAGGGAACCATGGAATTGGGATGTTAAAACTTTAAGTATTGTAAGAGAGTATACTACTTTAAGACATCGTTTAGTACCTTATCTTTATACTGAAGGGTTTAAATATAGTAAGTATGCACTGCCAATAATTCAACCATTATACTATAAAACACCAGGTATTTATGATGAAGTAGAATATAAAAATGAATATTATTTTGGTAGTGAACTTTTAGTTGCTCCAATTACGGTTCCGAAAGATAAAGTAATGAACCGAAGTGTGGAAAGAATTTATATTCCAGCGGGAACTTGGTATGATTTTAAAACCGGTAAAAAATTCTTAGGTGATAAAAGATATGTAATTTTCTATAAAGATGAAGATTATCCGGTCTTTGCTAAAAAAGGAACAATTATTCCGATGGCGGATTTAGAAGAAAATATTAATGTTACTAATCCGCCAAGAGCGATGGAATTACAAGTATTCCCTGGGGAATCTAATGTTTATGATTTATATGAAGATGATGGTTATAGTAGTTTGTACGAAGATGGTTATTATATAATTACGAGAATTGAATATAACTATTTAGCTAATAATTATACTTTAATTATAAGACCTTTGGAAGGTAAAAGTGGAATTATTCCAGATTTAAGAGATTATAGAATAAGATTTAGAAATACGAGAGCGGCGGAAAATGTTAAAGCTTATATTGGTGGCGAAGAAACTGTTTGTGAATCTTATGTGGAAGATAATGACTTTGTGGTGTGTGTTTCTGATGTACCAACAACAAAACAATTAACCGTGAACTGTAAGGGGAAGGATATTGAAATCGATGCCGAACGGATTATCAATGATGATATTGATTCCATTATTAATGATTTACCAATAAAGACAACTTTAAAAGAAAAAATTGCCGAGATTATCTTTAGTGATACCGATATTGGAAGAAAGAGAATTTTAATTAAAAAACTTAAAAAAGAAGGATTATCTTCATTGTTCATAAGAATGTTTATGAAACTACTGGAATTTAGCGATATAAAGTAATCACCTAAATGGTGGTTATTTTTACGTTGACACTATTTTATAAATTATGCTAATATATTAAAGCGTTAGAGGTGAATAAAAATGACCGAAGAATTATTAAGAAGGTTATATCAAATTAAAAAAAGAAATGATTATCTTACAAGAAATGAAATTATAAAAAAAGATTATGAATGGGAAATGGAACGTTTAAATGAGGCAATGGAAGAAACTTACCTTTATATATGGAAAGAGATTATGGAAACGTTTATGAGAACCAAAACGGATGTTAAAAGAGAATTTAAAATTTATAACTTAAGTGAATATCCTAGTGTTCTTGAGAGTATCTATTACTATGATAAAAGATATTACGATTTTGAAAGATTGTCTAAAGTATATAATAAACATATTTGTTTTATTAGATTAGATGGTCAACACTTATTCTTTTCCTTAGAGGATTTAATGGATAGATTAACAGCAGATGGATTTAAAGTTGATTACCGAGTAGTAACAAGATTTGCTATTTTAAATTTAGCTTTATCTGAAAATAAAATAGATGAATATTTAGATGAAGCAACGCATTTTGTGATTTTAAAAAGAGAAAATTAAAAGGAGTTGTTTATAATGACTGATGAAATTTTAAAAAAAATATACGAAATAAGACGAAATAGTAAATATTTTGATGAATATAAGAGTGTTTGTGAAGGAACAGAAAAAATATATAATTTAGTTTGGGAGCAAGTACTAAGGAGAGCTTTTCTTTATAACGAAAGAATTATCTATGTTTCTATGGGTTATAGTGGGCCATTAACAGATTTACGTGAAAAACCATACAGTCGTTATTATAAAGAATATTTTAAATTAGATAATAATTTAGTTAATAATGTTTATTGGTTTTCTTTAGATGAAGATTGTAAAAAAGAGATAATTTTTTGTGCTAAAACATTTTTTATAATGGAGGATCTTAAAGATAAATTAGAGCAAGATGGTTTTACACAAATTGAGTTTTCAAATTATTTTGGTGGTGTAAAGTGTGCAATGCATAGAGAAAAGTTAAATGAGTTTATTGCTTTAGCAGAAGAAAAGTATAGTCAAACAGAAACTTTAAGAAGAAACTTGCAAAAGGAATAAAAATCTAATATAATAGCATTATGCAGATGAAGATTAGAGTAGTAATTTATAAGTATTTTAAAGAGAGTTAGTGGTTGGTGGAAACTAATAATATGAATAAATGAACTTGCTAATTAGATGTATAAGGTAGACTCCTATATAGTCGTAATGAGAAGCAAATAAGGTGGTACCACGAATAATCTCGTCCTTTGGGGTTATTCGTTTTTTTATTGGAGGTAATGAAATGTTAGTAGGAAAAATTATTATTTTACAAAATATTTTAGAACCAGTTTTAACGTTTGTATGTATTTTTGTTTTAGTTTTCTTAGTTTATTATTTCTTTTTATGTCGGAAGAAGAAAACTAAAAAGCAAAAGAGTAAAAGAAGTTTTAAAATAACTAATGAGATGAATTATTTAATAACAAAGTTTAATTTAGATTTAAAAACTCTAGATATTAAAAATTTAGCTAGAAGTGTAGCTTTAATTAACGCTTTCATTATTGCTTTTGTTTCGACAGTTTTAATTAATTTAAAACTTCAAACTATTTTAAGATTATTGATTGGTTTTGTCTTATTATTTGTATTAATTTATGCTTGTTATGAAATATATGGTAATTATTTAAAGAAAGGAAGAAAATAATATGAATTTTAGTGAAAT
>CANRME010000099.1 GCA_947631655.1 uncultured Bacilli bacterium
CTGCTAATAGACAAAAAGCAAGATTAAATAAAAAAGTAAAAGATATGAAGTAAACTTGATTACTTCATTTTTTAATGATAAAATAATCTTTAAGAAAGCGGGTTTATTATGTTTAAAAAATATTGGTTTGCCATTATATTATTTGTTATTCTATTAGTAGAAATCGTTAATATCGATTACTTATCTAGTAAAATATCATCATTTATTATGAAGAAAAATGATGTCGTAATCTTACCTAGCAATGGTTATAACCGCAATCTTAACTTTGAATTTGTAAAACTTAGTGATGATTATACCCCTTATAGCTATCAAGATTTATTAGATATTTATTATAGTGTTTTAAATAGTGGATGGGATGATTTTACTTTCTATTGTCCTTCTGAATATACTGAATGTATAAATGACGTTGAAAAAATAAGTAATAATGAAGAATTACTATCCCATATTAATAACTTTGTTCATCCTTATAACAGCTTTAAAAGTATTAGTACCGTTTATGATGAAGCAGGCGAAATTACGATAAATGTTATCAAACTTTATAGTGATGAAGAAATAAACCAAATTGAAGAAGAAGTTAATCGTTTATATAAAGAACTTGTTAATCCGGCAAAAAGTACCGAAGATAATTTAAAAAATATTCACGATTATATTATTAATAATACTAAATACGATCTTGAAAGAAATCAAAATAATGATAGTGCTTACCCTAGTAACAAAGCAAATGGTCCATTATTCTATAATATGGCTATATGTAGTGGTTATACTGACTTATATGCTATTTTCTTATATAAAATGGGTATTGAAAACTATAAAATTGCTAGTGTCAATCACGTGTGGAATGCCATATATTTAAACGACAAATGGTATCATATTGATTTAACTTGGGATGATCCCGTTAGTAAAGATGGTAAAGATTATTTGTTACACGAATATTTTATGGTTGATAATAATACTTTAAAAAGTATAACTGCTGGTTATAAAGACCATATATTTGATAGTACCATTTATCTAGAATTCAATTAATTTACCACTTGAAAATATCTACATTTCATGATAATATGTATTTAGTGAAGCAAAACTTCATATAATAAAAAGGAATACTTAGTTACAGTACTAGGCACTATTCCAAATTTTGGTTACAGTACCGACTTATACAGTTGGTACTATTTTTATTAACATGATTAATATCACAATAATAAGGAGCATTATGATATTACAAAGATATTTTTCTTGTTTTCTCATAATTTCACCTCCTTCTACTAGAAAAGTAAAAGAAGAATAGTACCTAATTCTAAGTATTCCTAAAATAAATTATACTCTTGTTTACAACAAATAACAAGTTATTTTTTGCAAAAGTTTAAAATATATTCTTTTACTTGTAAAATAGTCTTTTCAAAATCATCATAATTAACATTAAACCAAGTTACTGGTAGTTGATGGCGTAAAAAAGTATATTGTCTTTTCGCATAATGCCGAGAATTTTTTTTAATTAAATCTACGCATTCATCTAAAGTTATCTCGTTATCTAAGTATTTTATAACTTCCTTATAGCCAATTCCTGTTTGTAAAGATTTTGCTTCTTTATATTTATAAACTTTCTCTACTTCCGGAATTAAACCATCTTCCATCATTTTATCCACTCTTTTATTAATTTTATCATATAAAGTATCACGGTCAGTAGTAAGCCCAATAAAAATAACATCCTCATATATTAGCTTATCATCTTTAGTATTACGATAAGTATCATTTTCTAATTTTTCTAATAGTCTTTCAATTCTTCTCCGGTTCTTGGCGTCTTTTATCTCAGATACTCCATATTCATTAATTTTTTTAATGATTTCTTCATTACTTAATGAACTATAATCTTTTTTTTCTTCTTCCTTAAATTTAAAATCATATAATAAAGATTTAATATACAAGGCACTTCCCCCTACTATAATTGGAGTTTTACCTTTCTTTAGCAATTCTTGAATAACTTCTCTTCCAATCTTTTGATAATCATAAATACTAAAGTCTTCCCAAACTTCTTTAATATCAAATAAATGATGCGGAATACCATTTTTTTCTTCTTCCGTTACCTTTGCCGTACCAATATTTAAATTTTTATAAAATTGCATACTATCGGCATTAATTACTTCTCCATTAAATATTTTTGCAAGCTCCACACTCAATTTTGTTTTCCCTACTGCTGTAGGTCCACTTATAACTATAATCATAGAAATCACCCAAACTTGCCTATATTATACCTTATTATCTATTTATTTAAAAGTATTTATGTTATAATTTAAAAAATTTGGTGATGTCATATACAAAAAGAAAAAATAATAAAACGCAATAAAGAATATAAAAAACTATATGAATTAGAACTAAAAAAAGCAAATTAATTGCTTTTTATTTATGGACCGTAACCGGCTCATAATAATTTTTATTAGTTTCTTCAATTAATTCTTTAACTTCTTCATCAGATAAAGAGTTTATAGCTTCCTTTTGAAAAAAAGATACAATTCCTGGTACATTATCACGCGTATAAATAAATGTTCCCTCATTTTCAATTGGTTTACCATGAATTTGTTGTAATTTTATAACTTTATTTTGTAATTCACTTAAATAATTCTTTTGGAAATCATTTAAACTAGCAGAACGATAAACAAATAACTCTCCTGGATTGACTGAAATAATTACATTACCTTTTAAAGTATGATTATCAACCCAAATATGCATATAAGTTTGATCATTATAATGTCTACTTAATCCCACTTGTGATGAAACATAATGATATGTATGAGTTTCAGGAATTTCATAAGCCTTATCTGGTGTTACAATTATAAGACCAGCATTTTTATTACTTATGGCTTTCTCTTCGGGTTTTTCAAATAAAAATTTTTCTAAATTAAAGGTTCGATATTCTTTTAACATTGCTTCTTGATTAGGTTTTAAAACTCCTAACTTTTCAGCAATTATTGTTTCAATCGCTTCTTTATAATAAGATATTTCCTCCTTGGAAAACTCTAAATATTCAAAATCATAAATATCACTTAAACTTTTTAAATTTAAGATAGCATAAGACTTTCTTTCTTTGCCTTGCATTCCTTTTAAACGTCCAATAATCGCCATTAATTTTGGTATATTATAACTATTTACTAAAACGGGAAGAGATGTTAAAACATTAGATACAACAAAACTTTCATTTTCTTCTTCTAAAAATATAGCGACATAAATACTATTATGTTCAAAAGTATTATTATGAATAATATGTTCTAAATTCGCTTTTTCTTCGCGATTATTTAACACTACTCCTTGATGGACTAAACTTCCATTATCTTTAATTTCGTATACCTCACAAAATGTTAACATTTACTTTCACCTCTAATTCATTACCCGTTTAAACATTTTCTCTAAATCATACTTTGTAAAATGAATAATTGTTGGTCTACCATGGGGACAGTTATATGGATTAGTTGTATTAACTAACTCATGTAATAACTCCTCCATTGCTTCATGACTAATACGCATATTGGCTTTAATACTCATTTTACAAGCTAGAGTAATCGCAATATGCTCATTAAACTTAATATAATCGAAATCTTTTTCTTTTTCAATAACTAAATCAATAATTTTTCGAATTTGTTCTTCTTCATACCCTACTTTTAACCAAGTTGGATGTTCTTTTACTAAATAAGTATTAATACCAAATTCTTCTAATAGAAATCCCATTTTATTAAGTAAGTCCATATTTTCTTTTATTTTATTAAATTCACTGCTAGACAGTTCTATCGTAATAGGAATCAATAATTTGGTAGTTGATACTTTTTCTTCCTTTAAGGCTTTTAAATATTTTTCATAATTAACCCTTTCTTGCGCTGCATGTTGATCGATTAAATAAATACCATCTTCATTCTCCGCAATAATGTAAGTCCCTAAAGCTAAACCAACCGGATATAACACCAAATTTTTTACTTCTTCATTAGGAATAATAATGTCTTTTTTGTTTTCTTTATAACTCAAATCTAAAGTCGTTTGAATATTATCTTCTTTAGCGTTATAAACACTTTCTTCTTCTTTTATAAAATTACTTACCGTATTTTCATTATCTATTTCTTCTTTTGGTTTAATATTCATTACTGGGATTAATAAATTTTCGTATAATGCTTCTTTTATTAAACCAACAATTAAATTATATAACTCATCTACTTTACTTAATTTAATAT
>CANRME010000100.1 GCA_947631655.1 uncultured Bacilli bacterium
GATATTCCTAAAGATGGTTGGCAATCTATTATAATATAATCATATTTATCTTTAACACCTGCTAAAGCATTTTTAAGCTGTTCATTTTGTCTAAATCTGGCATCTTCTAACATATTTTTAACAAATTCAACATCAATACCTGCTAAATTAATGGTACTTGGTATAATAGACAAATTTTTAAACTTAGTCTTAACAATAGCATCTTCAATATTAGCATTTCCCGTCATAACATCATATATATCTACACTTATATCACTATTATTTAAACCTAATCCTGTAGAGGCATTACTTTGAGGGTCTAAATCAATAAGTAAAGTTTTCTTGCCTTCTTTACCTAATGCTGCTGCTAAATTTATACTAGAAGTCGTTTTCCCAACTCCTCCTTTTTGATTAACAAGTGAAATAATCTTTGCCATAATACCACCTTTTCTAAAAAATATATCACTATACTTAATTCTATCACAAACTAATAATTTTGTCTTTAAAAATAATAAAAATTCTTACTAATATTTTTCTATCTCTTTCATAAGTTCTTCTTTGCTCGGTAAATGGAGTAAATATGTTGAAGCATATATCTCCCTATCCCTAGGGAGTGCATATTTTACTACTGTTTTATTTTTCTCTTTACCAAGTTCTAACAAAAATTCTTTTAAATGGTTTAATATTTCTTTTTCTAAATTTTTTTCTTTATAAGTATTAGAAAGATTTAAAAACTCTAAAACATATGGATCTTTTATTAAATCTTTACTGGTATTGATAACATTACCTTGTACTGGTAATATTTTATTTTCTTCATTAGATACTAATAATCTTTCATATAAATGCGATTTTATCATTCTTTCCAACTCTTTAGCTTCCCATCGACTATTTAAACATTCCTGCATATAAAAATTCCTTATGTGTTCATCTTCTATCTTTATAAGTTCTACATAATGACTCCATCCTAATTCGGCAGATTCAATCTGCCGAATTGAAAACAGTAAATAAAAATTTCTCATATTTCGTATATTTCTCAAAGAGTACCCTCTACCAAATTGGTTAGATAATCTTATAGAAACATTTTCTAATATATGTTCACCATATTTTGCACGTTTTTCTCCTTTTTGAAGATTATTAACAATATTTTCTCCAATACGCCAGTAAAGATTAACCAGTTCGGTATTTGCGAATCTTAGTACTCTTCTCCTACTATTTTCTATTAATTCCTTAATCTCATTATACATTTTTTCTTCTAATTCTTGTTCTGTTATTTCTTCTTTTAATTTTTCCATATTCTCCTCCTATTTTTACAATAAAAAATAAACTTAAGTTACTCATTTTTAGCACCCTTAAATTTACCCCTCTATAATATATATTAACAATTTTTTGCCGATTTCCTTTTTTTTATGAAAATTTATAAAAATTTTCCTCAAAATAAAAAGTTCTCTATTTTTCGAGAACTTCTAATGTAAGTATTTTTTATTGAGCTGTTAAGACTGAGCGGAACGACTCATCGTGATACGAACCATTACCGCTCCAACGAATGAAGGCGAAGACGCCCGCATGAACGCCGTATGCATAATTACCGCCGTGAAGAAACCACGGGTTCGCGTAACTATCAGCGAAAGGGAAGACCGAATGATCCGAGTTCCATCCACCATCTTCTTTTCCAAGTGTTTGTAACGTCTCTCTTGTAGAATCACCTAGATGTCCCCGTTCGTGAGTTATGTTTTTATTACTAAATGTATACATATCATAATACTTGGATTCAGGTAATGATTCAAAACCACTACTTCCTAAATGAATATCTGAGCTTCCTTCTTGGAGTATTACACCCATTACATATTCCCATGCACCACCAACCATATCATATATACCATACATATTTCCAGTAGTACTTGCTTTTATTCCATTTGATGTATTCCATCTTTTATCTACATCACATTTTGCTGGAGATCCATCATCAACATTCCATTTTACTGCTGCACTTACACTTTCTCCAACACATCCTGTATATGTTCCACTATAATTGTTAGCTTTTCCAGAAGAATATGCACCTTGTACGGTATTATTAATCCATACTTCACATTCATCAAAACTCATATTATCTATTCCACATGTTTTGTCATCTTTATATATGCCATATAAACTTTGCGTTAAGTATGCCATTGCTCCCCATTCTATATTTTTCATCATATGGGTATCTATTTCTTCTGATTTTAAATTATATTTAGCATTTGTTTCAATATTTCTGGTTGCATAAAACATTGTACTTACTGTTTTATCTACCATACTTGTCTTATCTGGTAGGATTGTTATTTCTCCTATTGTATCATTTCTGCCGATGGGATCAGTTGGATCACTTGGTTCAAATTTTCCTACCCATATGCCTGGTAGTTCGGTTCCACTTGTTTCTGTTGTTCCTTTGAAAGTAAATGCTGGATGAGTATACCATTCGCCATTCCTTGCTGGTCCATTTGTGTTTTTGTTTTTACAATCTTCAGTTATGGTTCCATCTCCATTATTGGTATATGTACATTTTATGTCCCCAGTATTTTCTAATTCATTTTCAAATTGAATGTTGATTATTTGTTTTGGTACTCCTTCATTATTTACATTAAATAATTGATATTTATATCTTGGTATGTATACATACATTTGTAGTATATCTTCCATTGGTATTATCGTATTTGGTTTATTATAGTATTTATCATATACACTACTATCTACTAATACCGCATTTGCCCATTCACTTACTGTATAATCATACCATAAATTATTCTCTGTATCTGCTACTACAACATTCCCTTTTCCATCATAATCTACTGGTATCATTCCTTGATATAGTTTTACTTCGGGATTTGTTAGTAAATTAACATTCTCTTCACTATCTACTTGTATCTTTCCACTAAAATTTGCTCCTTGATTATCATTTTGATTTGTTGGTGTTTCTTTAAATTCTATTGTTATTTCATAAGTATCTATACCTCCAATAGATATAGGTAATTCTGTTGCTATATAATTATTTCCTTTTGGTACTGATAATGTTTTTAATACTTCACTATTTCTTTTTAAGGTATATACTAAGTCTGTTTTATCTTTAAATGTATTTACAACATTATCTAATTTTAAATTATATGTAGTTTCAAAGTCCCCTGTATTTCTAACTGTAAAAGTCTTATTTATAGTTTGTCCTGGATGAGCATTATCCATTGATATTTCTGGTCCATCAGTAAATGTTACTTCCATTTTACCAGCTGTAAAGGTATTTTCTATAGCACTACTGTTATCAATATGAGCAAGGAAATAAGCATAACTATAACTAGTTATAGCTATTACAATTACTGCGATTATTACTACTATTACAATATCTTTTCTTTTCATATTAATTTACTCCTATAACATATGGATTATCATATGTTCCATCTCCATTTGTTATTTTTGTTTCATGGGTTAGATATAGAACTGGACGAGTTACTCTTGCTTCAAATGTACCAGATCCATACCAATAACCGCCTATACCTCGGATGTAACCTTCAGGCATCAGAAAATAAAGATTGTATGTATAATTCGTATTTATAATGTATGATAGTAATGTGGCTTCTACTTCCTTTGTTGAATATAACCAATTTTTATGTTGACAACTATAGTTATAACTAGTTAGAGGAGTTGTTAAACAAGCATCTCTATCAATTTCACCATCACCTCCGGCGGTGGCGTATCCATAATCACTGGGGTACATTAGACCAACGTATCCCCTCCATTTTGCAGGATATCCTGTTGGTATTGTTTCTTCTCTTGTGGCTTCATAAAATTGCTCTGCAGTTCCAGTATTATCTGGTCCTTCAACGGCACCGGCACCTATATCCCATTCAACATATTCTACCATGGTTCTTGTTTTTTCTTTTAAGCCTTTGGAACCAAGATTACATTCCATAGACGAGCCATCTAACAAACCAACAATTTCTTCTCTAGTACTAAAAGTAGCACTAGTATTTGCTATACACTCACCATCTTCTCTATTCCAATATAAACTTCCTTTTAATCCTTCTCCCATTAATTCATTATCTTCGTATCCGGGATTTAATAACATCATTAAACGAGCATCACTCCAATTATTACTACCATATTCAATAACAGATGATCCAACACCTTTTGGCTTATTATCCCAAACCATATAACCTAT
>CANRME010000101.1 GCA_947631655.1 uncultured Bacilli bacterium
TATAATTAATTCTTTTGCATTCACTACAAGCTAAATCTATATATTCTCTATTTCCTGCCTTAGCTTTTGCCATAGTTTTTCCTCCTTTTATATAAAATACTTAAGCTATTATAACATTACTTATCGTATTTTTCAAATAGAACTTACTAATTTTAAAAAAATAATATCAAAACCATATTATTAAGCGGTTTTGATATTATGTATTTATTACCTTAACATTTCTATTTCATTTAAAGATAAACCAGTACCTTTAGCAATTATTTCTGGTTTTATACCTAGTTTTAAAAAGTTTTTAGCAGTTTCTTGTTTACCTTCTTTTAACCCTTCAATTATACCTTCTTCTTTGGCATCTTCTATTCCCGTATTATATTCTAATTCCCCTCTAGTATAATCACTATAGATAGCTATTTCATCTTCATCTTTATTAAATGCTTCTACTCTTTCTTTTATTTTATCTTTTAATTCTTTTTCCATTTCTATTTCCTCCAATCCTTCTAAGAATTCTTTATGGCTCTTTGATAATAGCAAAGTACACCATTTGTCAATTCTACTCATATTATACTTCTTTCCTTTTAGTAAATCAATCATTAATATTTTTATATTATCAATTCTACTTTCTACACTATCTATATTTTTAGTATTTAGAAGTAAATAAGGTTCTATAGTATATCTTAAATTATGTCCTCTATTGATATTTATTTGAGTACTATTACCAATGTTATTATAACTTTTATAACTATTACTCATTTTTTCTAATTGTGTTCCATGAATAGCACTTAAATATACTAAATTTCTTTTTTCTATTCCTTTATTATATTTATTATTTAATTCTAAATTAATATAATCTCCATTTACTTCTACTACAATATCTACTTGTTTTTTAGCATGATTTTTATTAAAAGTTGGTAAATCTCGATGCTTTAATGCTACTTTTCCTTTTAAGTATCCTCTAGGATACTCAAATATATCTTCTAATAGTACTTCTAATATATCAACATATTCTTCATTACCAAAAATACTTACAAATAATTTATCATAAGTTAAAGGAATAAACACTTCTTTTTTTGGCATAAATCTCCTTGTCTAATCACAATTTTAACCCTTTTATAATTTGTCTTTATTTTTAGCCCTTCTATTATATATATTAACAATTTTTTATCGATTTCCTTCTTTTTCGTGAAAATTTCTTAAAAAAATTAGTAACTAATATATTTTTCATATATTAACTTACTAATTTCTTTACTCATCTTTCTATTCGCAAAACTTATTTTATCTTGATTACTTATTCCGATATTAGGAGTTATAACTACTAAAGAGTATTTAGGATCATCTTTAGGCATATACATAACATAAGAAGAAGTAATAGTAGTTACATCTTTACTATAATAAGTTTCACTAGTCCCGGTTTTACCTACGGCATTATAAGCTCTATCCGTATAACCTAAACCCGTTCCACTATTTACAACTTCATAAAAACCTTCGATAATTCGATCATAATATTCTTTATCTAAAGGAACTATATCTATTACTTCATTATCTTTTAAAGCTAAAGATAAACTCTTTCTTGTTCCATAATTTGCTATGGTATTAATATAACTAAGTAATCCTAAAGCGGTATAGTTATCATACTGACCAATAACAAAGTTAAGTAATAAATCGGCACTTACTTTATCTCCTTTTAAACCCGTATACTCTATCGGATAATCAATATTCGTTTTCGTACCTAAACCATACATTCCGAATATATCCCGATAATAAATAAAATTATCTTCTGTGACATCTACTTTTATATTAGGTGTATAACTAACTCCTAAGACATTTAAAAGCGTTTTAAATTGATAATAATTACTACTCATCTTTAAAGCTTCAATATCATTTAAATAACCTAAATCTTTAAAAGAACATTTAGCAGGTACATTATATAACTTTATACACCCATCTTTAATTTTTTTACCTATCTCTATGGCGTTATTTAGGTATCCTACCGTATGGGATGCTCCTTTAATAACACTCCCTACTGTAAATGAGGAAGTAAATATCTTACTAGTTATATCTTTAAAACTATAATCTTTATTATTACTTAATATTTCTATCCCATTTAAAGATATTATATTATTCGTTTTAACATCACTTACTAAAACATAAGTATCCGTAAAATAATTAGTATTAACTTCTTTTTTCGCTTTAACCATATTTGTCTTTATAATATCATTTATATTATTATATAAATCGATATCTAATGCTAATACTAAATCATTTCCTTTTTCTTCTTCTTTAATTAACTTTAAACTATAATCTTTATTAACTTTGTAAACCGCATCTTTTCCTCTTAAATATTCATCATAATATTTTTCTAACCCACTAACTCCCACATAGTCATTCATTTTATAACCTTTTTTTAAGTAATCCTCTACTTCTTCCTCGGGTATTAAAGAAACTTTTCCTAAAACATTCGTAAGGCCAGGATATTTATAATCTCTTATATAACTTTTTTCACAAGTAACTCCTGTTATATCTTTTTCAATAATACTTGCACATACTTCATCGCTAATATTTTTAAGTAATATTTTCCCTTCATAGTAATAACCTTCATTCATCTTATAATAGATCATAATTCTCTTTTGCATGGTTTCGTCATATTCTTCTAACATTTTGGAAGTTACTTTACTCATTAATAGTTCTTGTAAACTTTCTTTACTAATCTTCCGGTATTCATAATCTTTTAATTCTTTTTTAGTTAATAAATTCTTTATATCATGATCATTTAAGTAAAATTCTTTTACTTTATCTTCATCGATATCTATATCTATATAATCTTCTAAATAAGAAGCTATTTCTATTTCTTTATCCTTTGTATAACTACTATTTTTATAATAAACGATATTATTTTCATAAGTATTATCTACTAGTACTACTCCATTTCGATCTAATATTCTTCCTCTTGGTGCATTACTACTAGTTACATATAATTCATCTTTACTTCGATATAAATACATATATTCTTCATGGTTTAAGATTCTTAAACTATATATTTTAATACTAAATATTAAAAAGATAATACTTATTAAACTTATTACTATCTTTTTCATAAATTTCACCATTATTAGTATTATCTTTAAATTAAAGTTCATACGATATTATAGAGGTGAAACATGTTTAATTTAATTGAAAAATATATAAATAAAATGACTTTAGAAGATGTTAATAACTTTGCACTTTCTAAAAATATTAATTTAAGTGATAAAGAATTAATATTTACTTATGGGTTTATTAAGAAAAATTATAAGGAAGTTTTAGCAAATCCTAGTATGTTAAATATTGATCGATATAAAAATAACTTTAGTGAAGAAAACTTCCCTAAAGTTAAAAAACTTATTTTAGAATATTATTCGAAATATAAAAGTTATCTATAATAATTTCTTATTTTTTCTAGAATGTCTTTATCAAATGTCTTATTTCTAATCATTTCTATTTCAAATTTATATGGCGGATATAGTCTTTCTTTATCTCCATCAAAATTTCCAATGTATGGTGTTTCTAATATTTTAGGAACACTTTCTAATTTTTCATGATAAATAATATTAATTAAAGTATTAAAACCAATAGTACCAAACCCGATATTTTCGTGTCTATCTTTATGTGACCCTAAAATATTTTTACTATCATTTACATGGACACAATGAATTTTATCTATGCCAATTAATTTATCAAATTCCGATAAATAGTTATCAAATAAACTCATATCTACTCCAGAATCATTTAAGTGACATGTATCTAAACATACGCCGATTTTATCTTTTAATATAACGCCATCTACTAAAATTTTTAATTCTTCTAAATTAGTATTACATTCACTTCCCTTACCTGCCATTGTTTCAAGTAGTATCATGGTATAATCATCTTTTGTAATTATTTTATTTAAAGCTTCGATAATATTATTAAGTCCATCACTCTTACTAATCCCTACCGCACTACCAGGATGTAATACCATATATTTAATACCTAGTTCCTTACATCTTTCTAACTCATTTTTAATAAAATTAATACTAAAATTATATTTATCTAAATCACTTTTATTAGCTAA
>CANRME010000102.1 GCA_947631655.1 uncultured Bacilli bacterium
AATCCTAATACTAATTTAATAGCGGAAGGAGTGTTTATTGTTTCGGATGTTAATGATGAATATGAATTAATTAATTTCAGTATGTATCCTTTAACTTTAAAAACTCCTAATTTAATTTCGACTTTATCAGAATCTTATTATGTTAATCCAGTAGTAACAATTACGATTGAATACTTAGGATAAGATAGGGCAAATTAAATGCAGCGATGTTTTACTTTTACATAGTATATTATAGAAAGGAGTATAATTAATGAATAATAAACAATATGCCAGTGGTGGTTGTTGTTTGGATGTTGACCGTTTAATAGCGGTGGTAGCATCACAAGTTGGAGGTGCTACAGGACCAACCGGCCCTATAGGGCCAACGGGACCAACTGGACCGACTGGCGAAACGGGACCAACAGGAGAAACTGGACCAACGGGACCAGCTGTAACTTTAACCGCTGGAGCTGTTGAAACTTTAGATAGTGGAGTACCTGCAACTGTAACTGTTACCCCAGTGGTAGGAGCGGAAGGTTCATATGAAATAGCTTTTGGTATTCCAGAGGGACCTACGGGGCCAACCGGGGAAACAGGAGAAACTGGACCAGCTATTACTTTACAAGCGGGGACAGTAACGCAATTACCAAGTGGCCAAGATGCTACTGCACAAGTTAATGCAGTACCTGATACACCTAATACTTATGAGTTAGTGTTAGGAATTCCGGCAGGACCAACGGGACCAGCTGATGGATTAGTTGCTTATGCAGGATTATATGATCAAGATAACAGTGTATCTGTTACTACTCAAGGTGCTAGTCAAGAAACACAAATTGAATTTGACGAATCTCTACCAACTAAAAATGCTACAGCAACAGGAAATCAAATAACGGTAGCACAAGACGGAGATTATGAAATATATTATACAGCTACTGTAACTACGGCAACAGGTACAGGGGAAACTGAAATTTATGCTAGAACTGCTGGAACCGAATTGGGATCTAGTGCAACTAGTTTTAATTTACAAAATAATCAAGCTTTTACATTTACTAAATCAACTATTGCCACTTTGGATGCTGATGATACTATAGATTTAGCTATAAAACCAACAGCACAAGATACATTTACAATTACGAATGTTGTTCTAATAGTAAAAAAACTTGATGGTGATACGACACCAGCAGCTTAAAGAAATTTAGAAGGGATATATTAAATGGTATATCCTTTTTTAAATGTTTTAGTATAATAAATGTAACCATTTTTACTTTTAAAAAGTATTGTAAATGAGATATCTCAAAAAGAGGAGTAAACATGATAGAGTTTGATAGTATATATGAACAATATAAAAATATGGTATATCGTTTAGCTATAAGTTATCTTAAAAACACGATAGATGCCGAAGATATAGTCCAAAATGTGTTTTTAAAACTACATAAAAATTTAGGTAAAATAGATAGTGAAGAATATTTAAAAAATTGGTTAATAAAAGTAACTATTAATGAATGTAAAACTAATCTTTTATCATTTTATAAACGAAAAGTAAGATTATTTAGGAATGATGAAGAAGAAAGGATTAAAGATAATACTAAAGATAACGAGGTATTAAATAGTTTATTTTTATTACCGAAACAAGATAGATTAATAATTCATTTATATTATTATGAAAATTATAAAGTAAAAGAAATAGCTAAAATACTAAATATGAAAGAGAATGCAGTAAAGCAAAGATTATTTAGAGATAGAGAAAAATTAAGGGATATTTTAAAGGAGGAATTAGAATGAATAAATATCAAAAAATTTTTAATGAATATCAAGTAAGAGATGAAGTAAAAGAAAAAATTTATGAAAAATTAAATAGTAAGAAAAGTTTTAAATTAAGTTATGCAATTATTATTTTAGGAGTAATAGGGTTAGTTTCTTTAACTAGTGTTTATGCAGAAGAGATAAGTGCTTTCTTTAAATCATGGACGAAAGACCAAGCAAGTCAAAATATACCGGAAGAAACTGATGTAAATGTAATGTCTAAAATAACTAATTTTGATGATACTAAGTTAGAAAGATACATAGACCAAGAAGGCATTTATAATACTGTTGATATAGAAAGTGATTATTTAGATATTTTCGAGGTCGAAAAAGAAATAGGAGTAAAATTATTAAAATATAAAGATAGAAAAGCTAGTTATAGATTAGATGGAACTAATAATAAAGATGGTTATGTTTCAAGAATTGGTATAGGTTATGAAACTATATACAAAGATAGGGATGATAGTGAATTTGCATCACAATATGAACAACATGTAAAGCAAAAAACGGTTGAATTAAGTGCTGCTATTTATACAAAAAATTTTGATGATGATGCTTTACTTACCGATTATTGGTTTGGAGATGTTGCGGAAATGGACTGGAAAAATAATTATCAAAAAGTTGTGTTAGAAAATCTTGGAGTAACCGCGATATATTATGATGTCGGTCCTACTTATTTAGAGGAAGATACTAAAGGTATAGGACATAGTAAAACTAATGAATTATACTTTGTTTATGATGGGATTACTTATAGTTTAGTAGGTAAAAATATGGAAATGGAAGATTTTCTAAGTTTTGCTAAAGAACTAACTGTTTAATAAAAAGACTTTCGCCCTTGAAAGTCTTTTAACATGCTTAATTATTTTCTTGATTATTTTTAAGTATACTAATATTTTCTTTGTTAGCATAGATGTTAATTTTAAAGTTAGAATAATCAATATATTTATTATTATTTATATCTTTAATAATGGCTTTATAAAGATTATGATCATCATTTTTATAATTTAAGTGAATAAAGTAGTAGTTATCAACTGGTTCGTTATTTATTATTTTAGATTCATAGAATTTGGAGTGAATAACTTCTACTTCAATATTTGGTATGTCTTTTTCAATGTAATTAAAATTATTTCTATAATAATAATCGCGGAATATATAATTGTTATCCATAGGATAAGTAAAGGTGTCAGTTACGAAGTCTTTGTTGGTAAAGTTTTCTACGATATTAATATTAGATATGGCAATAGTAAATAAACCAATACCTATTCCAGAAATTATAATAGAAGAAATAGCAGAAATTATAGTAAACTTATCATTACGTTTAGTAGTAGTTATAAAGTGATAAATAGTTATTAATAAAATAATATCTAATAACGTAAAACCAATAATGGTAATAAACATACCAATAAACATTAAGGTATTATGGATAATAAGAAATGAACAAGTAAGAAGTATAATAAAGAATAATAAAATTAAACTTAAAAAAGTAAAGATACCTAAAGATATTATTTTAATAAAGAAAATAATAGTTTTTACTAAACCATTAATAAAACGATATTCACTATTACGAGGGTCTCTAATAATTATTTTTTCTTCTTTTAAAGTTAATTTAGGAGGATTATTAGTTATTTCTTCTTTAGGAGTAGGTTCTTTAAAATCGGGATAGTAATCTAAATATCTAATCTTAAAGATATAAGTTATTAGAAATATATAGATAATTAAACTAATGATATAGTAAAGACTTTCTAAGATATCAAATAGAGTATATAAACTATAAGTATAAACAAATTTATAAGTGATATGACTTAGAATACTATCTCCTAATAGAAATATTATTACTAATACAATAGTTATAATAGCTTGTTCTAATAAACATTTTATTTTACTTGTAAAAGTCATACTACTTATTAAATTAACAGTTTTAGAAATATAGGATAGGAAACTATCTATATACTTATTTAAAGTATTAGTTTTATTTTGCTTTTCTTTAATTTGTTTAATATCATTATTTAATAAATCATCAATATTAATTTCAAATAACTTACAAATAGCCATAATCTTATCCATTTCCGGATAGGCTAAGCCACTTTCCCATTTACTTACGGCTTGTCTAGTGACATTTAGTTTTTCCGCTAATTCCTCTTGGGATAAATTATGTTCTTTTCTTATTCTTTTTAAATTATCTTGGAAATTCATAAAATTTCTCCTTTCATAAGAAAATTATATGTTTTTATAGTGGTTGCGTTCTACCAATTTTCGGTTGTTTTTTGTAATCTTTTGGTTGCATTT
>CANRME010000103.1 GCA_947631655.1 uncultured Bacilli bacterium
AACTAATAATTGGGCGAAAAATATGGCTATTTATCCCCCATAAACACTGGCTTTATTCAAAACTGTCCGTAGGTAAGAGAATTAAATACTTTAACTATACTCATAAATATATTATATAATAAAAACAACCAAACACAAAGTGTTTGGCAAGCGATTTAATAAAATGATTTATCATTTAATTAAATCTTTTTTTACAGTAAGTAACTTTTTGCAAACGTTGTAAGCAAAAAGATCTACACTCCTTGAAGTATCTCTACTTCCATACGTAGCCTACGTTTGGACTACGTATGGATTTCCAGAAGAGCCTTCTGTTCCATTATCATTGAAATCAAACTTTGTATCAGCTTTCAGATTTATTACTGGGCGCACACCACCGCTAGCGTCGTTCACGTTGCTGCCGTTGAGGTAGCCAATATTACCCACACGGAACACGACAGCATTCTGGTTCGAAGAACTATTATAATAATAGCTGAACGGAGACATTGTCCAATAGTATTGATTTGTATATAACCAATAACCATTATTTGTTTGACCAGCAAATCCTCCGGCGTGTATTACTTCATCCATAGTTATTAATCCTACCGGTACAGGAAGTGCATTATTTCCTTCTACCTTTCCATCAATTCCTTTAGTTCCACCAGTTGTTGCTTTTGGACCAGTATATAAATCCCTTTTTCGTGCGGCTGTATCGACAGTTTTTGTTTTATAAGAAACTCCACACTTAAACGTAGCAGTTTGTTCATCTGTTTTCCAACTAGTACTTCCGCTTTGCCATACTTTTTCTGCTCCATATACTGTTGCTGTACTTCCATATTCCAAATTTCCTGTTCCTGGATAACCACTTCCGTGATTAGTCTCTGTATATGTTCTATCTCCACAAAAACCTGTATCTACATCTATTTTAGCTTCTAAGTCCCCTAAATTTGTTTTATTGTTATACCAGTCTTCTATTTCTTGCAATACTGTACTTTTAGTTTCTGGTTTATGTGCTTGTTCATAACTTGTACTTGCTTGTCCATCTTGACCTCCAAACATATATCCTACATACTTATTATCATTATAATTTGTATTAAATTTTACTGATTTTGGATAACTTGTACCACCTGCTGGTGTTCTTGGTGTTATCATAGTTCCTGTTCCAGTAGTACTAGGAGCAGTAGTCTGACTATTATTTGTTCCAGCATATATTAATCTTATTGTTCCATTCCCATTTATGCGGATTATTCGCCACCAGATATATTGGCTATTTGTTGTATCTTGACCAAATACTACCCAGTTATTATTTACTGTTCCCCTATAATAATAACTTGTTCCATAATCATCTTCTGCTTCATACAAACCATTCTCATTTGTTATTTTACAACCATTAATACATGCTGGACCTGTAAATTTATCTACTGAACCTTTTGAATCATCGCTTATTCCTAAGTTTGCTAATGTTTGTTCAGATGGAGTTAGGTCTACTTCTGGAGCAAATTCTACTATAACATCGGCAGTAAAGTTTTTATTTTTATTATAATTTTGATCTTTTTTGGTATCTTCAAAAGTTATTTCTAAAGTATAGTTTACTACTGTTCTTTCTTGTACTGTTTTAGTTATTTTGGCAATTCTTGTTTTACCTGTTACTTCAGTTAAATCACCTTCCGCTACTACTTGATCTCCATCTTTGAGGGTATAACTAAGTTCTTTTGCCCCTACTTCACAATCATTTTCTAAGGTATTTTCTGTACACTTAGTAAATTCATTAGTTTTAATATCTAAAAATATACCATAGATAGCTTTTTTATTTATATCATCACTTCCAGGAGTAATAGTTACCGTAAAGTTTTTAGTTGCACTTTTACCAGGATATAAATTAGTGGCATTTAATGGTTCATCTCCCGCATCATATTCTATTTCAATTAATTTAGCGGTATCTAAAGTAGTATTATTATTCCTATTTAATATGGTTACACCAATTAAGAAAAATGCAAATGATATACCTCCCACTAATAAAAGAATACCCACTATTAATAAAGCTCGATTGTTCTTTTTCATATAAACCTTCCTTTTTCTTATATATTTTAATACTAATTAAAATATATTTCATTACGTTCGACAAATGTTGTCAAAACTTTTTTATTAATGCTTATTGCATTACTTTATGTTATATATTTAATATACATTAATATTTAGTATTTTTCAATATGTTTTAATAAAATTTTACATTAAAATTTTATTTGACATATATAGTTTAGTTAGACTAAAGATGGGTTATGGATAATAAAATAACTGGTATATATGTAATGCTTTTATACTACTAATGAGCAAGCAGTTAATATTTTTGAAACATTAAAAGATGGAACAACATATGTTAAGATTGGAAAAAAAATTATTTACTAAAATTGATGGAACGCCAATGACACAAAAAGAAATATATAATTCTTTAGTTGGGAAAAAGATTATATTTAGTGATGGAATTACTGTTAAAATTGTACAATGGTTGCCTGGTAATAAGAATATGTATAACGAATTATTTAAAAGATACCCTAGATATAATGGTGTTAATAGTATTAAAGATGTAAATAATAATATAAATGAAAATATTATAGAGTTATTAGAAAATTCTAAAAGTAAAACAAAGAATGAAGCTGATTATTTAAATAGACATACAATTAATAAAATAAATTCTTTCGATACAAGAAGCGTCAGTCTTTATGATGGTTCTAAGGCATATGATTTGGATTTTTCAATAGCAAAAATGCAAGACGGAACTTATGTAGCTTACGCTAAACGAAATTTATCTATAAATAATGAATTATTAAAGAAAATTAAAAAAAGAAGCACCTATGAGTAAATCTCAAGGAGTGCTTCCTTATGTCAATAATAACATAGTCAAAAGATAGTGTCAATGTTGGCTACGGTATTATATGTAAAATAAGTAGAATTATTCTATATTTATATGTTTAATTGGTAATTAAAATTTTATTTGACATATAAACATTTGTATGTTATAGTTAAACTAGAGGTGGGGTTATGGATAATAAAATAACTGGTAATATATATAAAACTTTTAGCAATATTAATGAACAAATAATTAATAACTTAAATAATACTATAAAATATCATATTAGTAGAAATCTTTCTAATGAAATTGATGAAGTATTAGTAGGAAAGTACAAAAGTAATAATCAAGTTAAAACTAGAGATTTTACACCTGAAATTTTGGTAAATAATGGTGTAAAAGATTTACCAATGTTGATGACAGCAAAACATATAAAAAGTACTATTTTAACGGAAGAAGAAGCAAAAAATAATAATATGTATGAAAAAAATGTAAATTATCATGGATTAGGCAAAAAAACATTAATTAATGTTATAAATAGTTTAGATAATCCAATAGAAATATATAAAACTTCACAAAATGAATTTCTAATAATTACTGAAATATTAGATAAACAATGCAATAATATAGTAGTACCTATACGAATAAATGGTAAAGGAACATATAACGATGTATATATTGAAGAAAATCAAATTAAATCAGCATATGGGAGAAGGAATCTTACTAAATATATACAAAATAATAATTTTGAAAAAATATACACAAAAAAAGGAACTACTTTAAATGAAGGAGTACAATACTCTAACATTAGTAATTCCAGTGCTAAAAATATATCACAATCAAAAGAAAAAGTCAAGGTGCCTACTTAATATTGTTAATCCTTTTTTAAAATGTCCCATTAATAGTATGATAGAATATACCTTTGGAAAGGAGATATATTTTTATATTATATGCAAAAAGATAAAGAAAAAGCTCTTAATCTTTTAAAGCAAAAAATTAATGGTGAAATTAAAATTACATATCATGAAATTGCTTTTCTAAGTGGCTATGAAAGAAAACAAATTAATAGATTTCTTAACGAAATAGAAAAAAAGGATATTTCTTCTTTATTAGTTCATGGTTTATCTAATAAACCTTCTAATAACTCTGCTCCCATCCAAGAAATAGATTATATTAAAAACTTTAAGAAAAAATATCCCAATATTACTATATCACAATTTAGAGATATTTACCATGA
>CANRME010000104.1 GCA_947631655.1 uncultured Bacilli bacterium
TATAAATAGTTTCACAAAATTTTCACAAAAAACTAATAAAAATAACACAAAATAGAAGTATGATTTTTATGTAATCTGTGATATAATTGTATATACTAGGTGATACTATGAATAAGAAGGAATTTAAAACTTTAGATGAACAGATACAAATATTACAAAATAAAGGGCTTATAATTAATGATATTGATTATGCCAAAGATATTCTATTAAGAGAAAATTATTTCTTTATTAATGGTTATCGGCATCTATTCATAAAAAGTCAAAAGAATAAAGTTTTTATTCCCGGAACAACTTTTGAAGAAATATATGCAATGTTTAATTTTGATAGACAGATTCGAAACATTTTATTTAAGAATATCTTGATAGTTGAAAACAATGCTAAAAGTATTTTTTCTTATGTTCTTTCTAGTAAGTATGGGTATAAAGAAAAGAATTATTTAAATCCTAAAAACTTTAATCAAGCACGAGATAAGGCACGTCAGGTAAATGATTTACTTAAGAAGATGAAACGACAAATTAGAGTTAATGGGGGTCAACATACAGCGACGATGCACTATATGAGTAATTATGGTTTTGTGCCTTTATGGATTGTGGTAAAAGTATTATCTTTTGGAATAATTGGTGAATTTTATACAATACTAAAAAAAGATGATCAACAAGAGATAGCAAGTATTTATAAGTTAAATGCAGAAGATTTATTAATCTATTTACCAATACTCGCTAATTATCGGAATGTTTGTGCCCATGAAGATATTTTATATAATCATCGGTCACAAAGGGTAATACCTGATAATAGGTATCATGATTTACTTAATATTCCCAAAATGGATAATGAGTATATTTATGGAAAAAATGATTTATTTTCTTTAATGATTATATTAAAAAGAATGTTAAGAAAAGATGATTTTACAATGTTAATGAATGAAATATCTTATGAAATAGATATTTTAGATGGTAAAGTAGATACTATATCAAGGAATAAAATGTTAGATAGTATGGGGTTTCCTGAAAATTATAAAGAAATAGCGAGGGTAGATTAAGATGAAAGAAAAAAATAATGTTTGGAAGAAAATAGGATTAGGTATCTTAGTAATGATAGCTGGTAGTGTTTTAGGAGCGGGAATAATGTATGGAATGATTATTTTGTTTCCCAATATTGCACCAACTATAAATAATATTAGTAAGACCGAAAAAGAAGTAACTGTAAATGAAAATGGGATTGCCGATGCGGTAGATAAAGTATATGATGCTGTAGTAGTGGTTGAAACTTTTAAAAATGATAGAATGACGTCATCCGGAACTGGTTTTGTTTTTAGAAAAGATGACAATAAAGCTTATATTATGACTAATCACCATGTTATTGATGGCGGAGATGAAATTAAAGTTATATTTACTAACGGAGAAGAAGTTACTACCGAAGTTTTAGGAAGTGATATGTATACTGATATCGCCGTATTATCATTAGAAGCCAAAGATGATATGTTAGTAGCCGAGTTAGGAAGCAGTGTTGATGCTAGAGTAGGGGATACGACATTTGCGATTGGGGCACCACTTGCTGATGAATACAGTTGGAGTGTTACAAGAGGTATTGTATCAGGAAAAGACAGAGAAGTCGAAGTAAGTACATCTAATTATAATGGTAGTGATTGGATAATGCGAGTTTTACAAACTGATACCGCAATTAATTCTGGTAATAGTGGTGGACCTTTATGCAATAGTAATGGTGAAGTTATAGGTATAACTTCGATGAAATTAGTTAGTAGTGGCGTAGAAGGTATGGGCTTTGCAATTCCGATTGAAGATGCTACCGAATATGCTAATTTAATTATAAAGGGTGAAAAACTATCGAGACCATATTTAGGAGTAGGCACTGCAAGTATTGATAATAGAGTAACATTATACTTTAATTATGGTATTAATATTTCTGACAAGCTTGAGTATGGTATTGTCATAACTAGTGTTGAAAAAGGAAGTCCTGCCGAAAAAGGCGGTCTTAAGGTAGGAGACGTTATTGTCGAACTTGGTGGAGAAAAGATTAAGACCGTAGCAGAATTTAGATATAATTTATATACGCATGATGTTGGAGAAGAAGTTTCAATTAAATATTTTAGAAATGATGAACTAAAAGAAACAAAAGTAAAATTAGTAGCTAGTAAATAGTTACTAATTTTTAATTTTGTGGTACAATAATTTTAGAATAGAGGGATAGAAATGAAATTAGAAAATAAGATAGCAGTAGTAACGGGTGGTGCTATGGGTAATGGTTTAGGTATTGTTAAAACGTTTTTAAAATATGGTGCTAAAGTAGTTGTTATTGATTATAGTGATGAACTTGATAAAACTGTTGCTGATTTAAAAGAAGCTGGTCACGATGTAATCGGATGTAAAGCAGATATTAGAGATAAGAACAGAATAGAAGAGATAGCTAGCCAAATAGGAAGTGTTTGTAAACATATCGATGTATTAGTAAATAATGCCGGAGTATGTAAGTTAGAAACTTTTCCTAATATGAGTGATGAAGTAAGAGATTTTCATTTTGATATTAATATTAAAGGAACTTGGAATGTTACCAAAGCCTTCTTACCATATATGGGTGGAGAAAAACCTAGTAGTATAGTTAATTTATCAAGTGTTACGGGGCCAAAGGTTGCGGATAGCGGGGAATGCGCTTATGCTACCACGAAAGCAGCGTTAATTGGATTTACCAAAGGTTTAGCAGCCGATTTGGTTAGCAATAATATTAGAGTTAATGCAATTTTACCGGGGTATATTTTAACACCAATGGTAACTAATATGGCAAAATTAAGTCATCCAGAAAATCCGCAAAGTGTTTTAGACAGTATTGCCAATGCTATACCAATGAAGCGAATGGGAACCATAGAAGAGCTAGGAGAATTAGCGGCATTTTTGGGAAGCGATGAAGCAAGTTATTTAACTGCTGGTGAGTTTGTAATTGATGGCGGTTCAACTTTACCAGAAACAATGACAATGGGTATTTAAAAAGAGTAGCTTATAAACTTAAGCTACTCTTTTAGCCATTACTAATAATAAGCGAGCGGGATTAAATAAGCAGGTTTGCATTTCAAATATTTTATCTTCTTCGGTAATTTCTACACCAGTATCATGTAAGGCTTTAGAACGCAATTTTTTTATATGATTTAAATATTCTTCGCCTTGGTAATTGATGTACATATGTTCATTATCTTCTTTGGCAATTTCACTTACCATAAAAATTTCATATTTATATTCGCCATTATCAGTACGGTAAATTACTTCTAGGTTATCTTTATTGTTAAAAAATTCTTCATCTTGATATTTTAGTAAGTCTTCAAATGGAAGCTCTGGGAAATAAGGAACTTTGTTAGGATCAGAATTATGACCAAAAATATTTATTTCTCTAGTATTATCAACATCTTTAACATGATAATCCATAAATGTTGCACCTTTAACGGTGTAATTTTTATCTATATCACGGTTTAAATAATATTTATTATCGGTTCCTTTAACAATAAGTTCTTTCATTCCGATAGCAGGAACTTCTACTTCGCCCACAATATCGGGGTTATTATGTTCTTCTCTAGCTTCAGGTAAATGATTTACATATGGTTCCTTTTCTTCTTCTTTGTTAACTGGTTTATCTAATTTTTGATTATCATTATTTTTATGACTATTACTTAAAGCATAGCTAACACCAATGCAAGTACCTAATACTAGTACAGCAATGATTATAATAATCCATTCTTTTTTAAGTTTTAATTTTAATTTATACTTCATGTATACCACCTATTAATAGTTTAGCAAATATTTTAATAAATGTCTATTATCTATATATGAAATGTTAATCCTTTAAGAAAATGTTACATAGAAATTTTTAGAAAATGTTACATTTTCATATGTTAAGATATCTCCTTG
>CANRME010000105.1 GCA_947631655.1 uncultured Bacilli bacterium
GCATAAGGTAGTTGATATTTAATTGTTGTAAATAAAGATATTGGATTATCATTTTGATTATAGTTTTCTAAGTATGCAAGATAAATAACATAATATATCATAAGCGGCGTAAGACCTAAGGTTGCTCCTTCGGCAAATCTAAATATCGTTTGCGTAAATTCTGGACTTAAACCTGCATTCATAAATCTTGGTACAACAATACCTGCCATTATCACCCATTTATTAACAGTATTCGGAAGCAATATAGTAGCTAATGCTACTAAAACAAAGTAATAAATTATTAAAGGTACTCCCGTAAAAGTCGTTTCATTAAAAAGGTTCGTTAAGAAAGCAGTAAATACTGTACCAATTTCACTTTTATTAAAAACATTAATAAGAACTGATGTTAAAAATATTAATATAATAGTTTCCCCTATACCATCTAAAGAGTGTTCCAAATCTTCACATAAATCATTATTATTCTTTATCGTCTTTGCTCCAATACCATAGAAGAAACCAAGTATAACAAATAACATCATAATAATAAAGACAAATCCTCTATTAAAGAATGAATTAACACTAAATAATTTATCAATATATAATACTTGACTATTATCTAGTAAATTACCTGATAACGGAAGCCCCGGAATAATATTATAAATAAATATTATTAAATAAATAAACGCAGCACTTAAAGAAAGTAATAAACCTCTTACTTCTCTTTTACCTAATTTAAATTCTTTCTTTTCTTCTTTAAATTCATATTTTGCTACTTTGTCTACTGCAATATGCTCTGTTATCCATGTAATTAATACTGCTAAAGCAATAATAGCTACAAACATAATTAAGATAAAAGCAAAGCTACCAATGGTATAATTAGAATCCAAAATACTTGCACTAGTTAAAGTAGAACTTAAAAGCGAACTATCAATACTAGTTAAGAATAAACTAAGTCCTCTACCACAAGTTAACGCGGCGAAAGAAGTTACAATTCCAAGCATTGGATTTCGTCTTCCATGATAGAAAAGTAAGGCACTTAACGGGATCATAACAACATAACCTAAATCACCTGAAATACTCATAAGTATACAAATAAGTACTAAGAAAAAAGTTACGGTTTTCTTTTGCATATTCTTTGTAAGGATAGTAAATGCCGTTTTTAAAAATCCACTTTTCTCCATTATTCCAATCCCAATTAAAATAATTATTAACATACTAAGTGGGGTAAAATTGACAAAATTATCTACCGTAGAATAAAAGATATATTTAAGACCAGATAATGAGAATAAAGACTCTACTTTAACTAACTCTTGAGTATATTCATGAGTTAAAGGATCTACTACTTGATAAGTAGAACTTGCTCCTACTAAAGATAGAAAACCACTTACCACAATCGTTAATCCAATTAAAATTATTAACGTCATTATTGGATTTAAAGTAATCTTTTCTTTAATTTTATTCATTTTCATTTTTCTCACCAACCCTTTTTAGCTTTCTATTAAATTCTAGTCTATCCATCATAATTTCTCTATTACAATTTAAGCACTTTAATTTAATATCGGCCCCAATTCTCGTTATTTCCCATAAATTGGTTTTACAAGCATGTGGCTTTTTCATAACCACAATACTACCTAACTCATACTTTTTTTCCATTTATAACCTCTACTTTCGTATAAGGAAGTAATATTTTATTTTTATCAAAATTTATTTTAACAATTTTTAAAACATCTCTTTTTACTTGCCATTTATCATCTTGCTTACAATTAGTATTTATTAAAAATTTAATTGTTTCTTTATCTAACTCACTTACTCCTAAGTAAGATGAGTTTATAACACTAGGTAACTTTTTAATATCATTAACTATATCATTAACAACACTTTCTAACTTTTCTATTTTATAATTATTAAGTACTGGGACATCGACACTTACTGTAGCTTCACCGATTGATAAATTAATTACCTCAGTAATATTTCTATTAGCTATTGTATAAACTTTTCCTTCATAATTCCTTAGTTTCGTACTTCTAAGTCCAATAGATATTACTTCTCCCGTAAAATCATTATAAGTAACTGTATCTCCGACAATAAAATAATTATCCATAATAAGACCAATTCCATTGATAAAGTCTTTAATCGTATCTTGGAAACCTAAACCTAGAACAGCTCCTAAAAGACCTAAACTGGTAATTAAAGCTCTTGTATCATAACCATATATTTCTAATATAACTAAGAATGCAATAATAATTATGATATACATAACTAAATTTTCAAATAACTTTAATACCGTTTTAACTCTTTTTTTATCAACTTCTGTTTTACCAAATACAATTATTTTTCTAATGGCTAAACGAAATAAAGTATAAACAAAATAAGCAATTATTATAACTAAAACTGGTCCATATACTTTAACATTAGTTAAAAAGACGACAATGTTATCAAATATAGTAATCTCTTTCATAAATTATTCCTCAAACGTAATATTAATTATTTCTAAAATTCGTTCTAAATCTTTCTCTGAATCAAAAGGTATTTCAATTTTATTTTTACTAATTTTTACTTTAGTACCAATTTTTTCTCTCATAATATTTTCATATAAGGTATAAGTATTATTATTTGTACTACTCTTTTTAGGAGCCATTACTTTACTTTGTAAGCCTTCTATCTCCCTAACACTTAAACCTTCACTAATCGCTTTATTAGCTAATTTCTTTATTTCATTTTCATCTTCTATTTTACTTAAAGCTCTAGCATGCCCCATCGAAAGTTTACCTTCTTTAACATAGGTTTGAACGCTATCAGGAAGTTTTAGTAACCCTATTAAATTGGTAATATAACTTCTTGATTTTCCAAATTTTTTAGATACTTCTTCTTGGGTCATATTCGTACTTTTAATAATATTTAAATATCCTTCTGCTTCTTCAATTGGGTTTAAATTCTCTCTTTGGATATTTTCAATTAAAGCAATTTCCATCATTTCTTGGTCATTAAAATCTCTTACAATCGCAGGAATGGTATCTAAACCCGCTAAACGCGCTGCTTTAGTTCTTCGCTCACCTGCTACAATGTAATAACCTTTAATGTTTTTCTTAACAATAATTGGTTGTACTATCCCATGTTCTTTAATAGAATCCGCAAGTTCTTGCAAAGATGCCTCATCAAAAGTTTTACGTGGTTGATAAGGATTTGATTTAATATCTGCTAAATTAATTTCTTTAATATCACTTTCCTTAGCATTTTCTACAATACTATTTTCAAAATTATCAAAATCTATTCTTTCATTCGAAAATAGTTGTTCTAATCCCTTCCCTAACGCCTTTCTTTTAGTTTCCATCTCTTTCTATCACCTCTTTAGCTAAATTAGCATAAGCTTCAGTAGCTCTACTTTCTGGTTCATAATCACTTATAGGTTTTCCATGACTTGGTGCTTCTGCAAGTCTTACAAGTCTAGGTATTATGGTATTAAATACTTTATTTTTAAAATACTTTCTTACTGTTTCAATTACTTCTAAACCAATATTAGTTCTTCCATCTAACATCGTAAGTAATACCCCTTCAATACTAAGTCCAGGATTCATATTAGATTGCACCATAATTATGGAATTTAAAAGTTGAGTAATTCCCTCTAAAGCAAAGAATTCACATTGTACGGGAATAATTACGGAATTACTAGCTACTAAAGCATTCATAGTAGATATTCCTAAAGATGGTTGGCAATCTATTATAATATAATCATATTTATCTTTAACACCTGCTAAAGCATTTTTAAG
>CANRME010000106.1 GCA_947631655.1 uncultured Bacilli bacterium
ACAAAAACCGACACTTTTTTCAAGTAATTAAATATAATTTTACTTGTATTTTCCGAATATTTTAATAAATTAAAATATTCGCCCCACCCCACCACCATATACACCTATTAGATATGATTTTTGTATAGTAAAGGAGGAAAGAAAAGAAAAATGGAAAGGAAAAACACGGTATTACTAACGGTGATCGCCATCGCCACTCTTTTAGTTGCTGTTGTTGGTGCTACTTTTGCTTATTTTACCGCAACCAGCACTTCTAGCGGAGATGATGTAGGAACAGCAACTGCAAAAACAGCAAAAGTTGGAGGCGCTAAGTTAGAAGCGTCTAGCATTACTCAAGTTGGAAAAATGGATTATCCTGGTGGTGTGTTAATAACTGGAACTAAAGTAGAGTTAAGTAAACAAGACGAAGGAGATCAAAATGACTATGAAGTAACTTTTGATATTGGTCTAACAGGAGTTAACGAAACTACTGAAGAAATGAATTGGTATCTTTTTAGAACCGCTTCTGACGCTTCTAGTCAAGAAATCACTAACCATGTAAATTGTTCGTTACAGACACCTACAACTGGTACAGAAACAAAATATTATTATACTGGGTGCGAGGTCACTGGAGCCGAAGGAATTATAAGTTCAGAATTTAGTGACTATGAATTAGTAGCTTATGGAAAACTTAACGGAAGTACAAGTAAACCAGGTTCACCGGTATCACCTACTGAAGAAAATAGTAATTTTAATGGTGCATTTGAAATGGAAAAAGAACCTGTAGGATTATCAGGTCAAAAATTAACGACAAATGGAAATAAGGTTTATACCTATTATTTAATAGTTGAATTTCCAAATAAAGAGAGTGCTTCTCAAAATGGCGAAGGTAATGCAAATTTTGACAAACAAATATCTGTTTCATTTGATAGTATAGACAGTATAACAACAAAAGTTGTTTCTTAAAGTTTCAAAAAATACAATCGAATTATTATAAACTATCCCAGTGATAGTTTTTTTATTGATGTCTCCTAATTGGGGTTCACATCATACTTACTCTAGTTTTTAATATATTAAAATAACTATTTAAAATTTTTTATAAACAAGCATCTAGTAGATCTTTAATATTTTCGAAGTCTTCATCTTTAGCTTTTTCAACATATTTTAATTTTCTTATTTCATAGTCTATACTTCTAATATGCTCACATAAAACTGAGCCTTTTACTTTTTTAGAATTTTTAAGTTTATAATGAGTTGGGAATACTTTTTCATTAGAGGTTATGGGACACACTATAACCATTTTAGTATTTTTATTAAAAACATCATTAGAAATTACTACTGCAGGTCTATATCCTTTTTGTTCATGACCTTTTGTAGGATCAAAATCTATAAAAACAATATCACCCTGACTTGGAATATAACTTTTTACCATATTTCTTTTCCTTTTGCTTCATCCCAAGTATAATCTTTTGCTAAATTACTTCCTGTATAATTAGCAAATCTCTCAGCAAGAGATATTTTTTCTTTTTTAGGCTTTGATATAATTATTTTATTATCGTCATAATTTAATTCAATTTTGTCATTAGTTTTTAAATTTAAAGATTTTAGTATACTGCTAGGAATTCTTATTCCATCAGAATTACCCCATTTTTGAAGTCTTACTTCCATAATAACATCTCCAATTCATTATATAGTATATACAATGTTTATACATTTGTCAATATTATTATATGCAATATTATTTAAATTATTTATAAATAATTTAAATAATCTATCTATCTCACTTACTATATATACCTATTTAATATGATTTTTGTATAGTAAAGGAGGAAAGAAAAGAAAAATGGAAAGGAAAAACACGGTATTACTAACGGTGATCGCCATCGCCACTCTTTTAGTTGCTGTTGTTGGTGCTACTTTTGCTTATTTTACCGCTACGACAACACCATCAACTGAGTCAGGTGTAGGAAATGTTACAACCGCAAAAACAGATAATACAAAATTTACTTTTAACGGAAGTGATGTTGATTACAAATATTTGAATTACCCAGGTGGTTTAGCTTTAATAGGAGCTCATGCAGCTTTTGAAAAAACAACAACCGATACAGACAAAAATTATAAAGCTACTTATGATTTAGAAATTAAATATAAAAATGAAACTGGAACAGACTTAATTTGGGCTTTATATGTAGTTGAAGATGATAATATTGATGCCGCTGATCCAAGTTGTAATTTAATTGTTGATACTGTATCATCACCTACAGAAGTAAGATATTGGTATGCTGATAGTACTGATAATGCTCAAAGCGAAAATAAAAACTGTACACTTAAAGGTGCTGAATTGACAGATTTAACCTCTCAAGTTCCTATAGCTTATGGATTTTTAAGAAAACAAACTTCTGATGTAGAGAAGACTGTAAGCGATGTTGGAAGTGGAGCACAAGATGAATTATCCATGGGAGTAGATAAATTTATTTCTACTCATGCAGAAGAGCAACATGAAATTTACAATCCAGCAGGAGCGGAAACTAATCCACTAGAAAATAGAGAATTAAAAACAACTGATGCTTCTGGAAGCAAAGATAAATATTATTATTTAGTAGTTCAATATCCAAATAATGATAAGCAAGATCAAACAACTTCTGACAAAAATAAAGCAATCCAAGTTTCTTTAGGAATTAAAGAAGGAAGCATAAAAATAGTAGAAGATAAATAATTTAATAAATTAAAACTATCCCAGTGATAGTTTTTATTTTTTATCACCAATAAAATTATATCATTTATTCCGCATTTTTGTAATTTTTTTATTTTTGCGGAATAGAAAAAATATAAATACATATAACACCAAATAAGAAAGGAAAAACACGGTATTACTAACGGTGATCGCCATCGCCACTCTTTTAGTTGCTGTTGTTGGTGCTACTTTTGCTTATTTTACCGCAACCGCGACTGGGAATGACCAAAATACTGGTAAAGTTGATGCGACTACTGTTAAATTAGATAACGTAACTTTAACAGCATCAGTTGAGGGAACTATTAAAGGTAACTTAGATTATCCTGGAGGAGTTATGGTTGCCGCTACAAAAGTTGTTGCAACATCATCAGGCGAAGGTGAGAATAATTATAAAATCAATTATGACTTAAAAATATCTGGTGAAAACGGAACTGGTACTGATGTAAAATGGTACTTGCTAAGAGCTGGAGATGGTATTGGTGTAGCTAATGTTAAAGATCCAAGTTGTGAATTAAAAATTGAAAATGATGTTGCACCATCTACATTAAAGTATTATTATGGTGATAAAGAAGACGGAACCTGCAGCGCTAAGAGTTATCTTGAAGATGGTAATTTTAATGATTTACAGTTAGTAGCTTATGGAACATTAACAGCAAATACTAGTCCTGGAACTGAATTAGAATCTGAAGATGGTCAAGCAGAAGAGTTAGGGATTACTAAGAATACTCCAGAAGGATTAGAAGGTCATACTTTATATACTACTGCTTCATCAAATAAGTACACAACTGAATATTATTATTTAGTTGTCGAATATCCTAATAAAGAAACTGAACAAAATAGTGACCAAAAAAAGAAAATTAGTGTTTCAATAAGTAGTATAGAAAATATAGTATCAACTATCGATACTACTGAATAAAATTAAACTATCGCAAGATAGTTTCAGACTGTTGACAAAGTGGTATGTTTAAAATGAACATACTGCTTTTTGCTTGAAAATTTTTAATATATCAGTA
>CANRME010000107.1 GCA_947631655.1 uncultured Bacilli bacterium
TTCATCTTTAGTTACCACCTCTTCGGCACTCGGTATACTAAATCCATAAATATGACTATTTGCTTTAATAAGCCATTTGTATTGTATCAAATATCATATGCTTAATCAAGTAGGAAAATGCAAAAAGATGATAATTATTCATTACCATCTTGAGCGGTTAAGACGACACGGAAAGTAATTCTCTGCTCAACCCATGGCCCATAACGTCTAAAACCAAATACACCAATGTAGTAACCAGATCGATGAAGTGTACTATGACCAGCAAAAGAAAAATTTGAGTATCCTCCATCCCAAGCACCATAAAGGGCTTCTAACTCTTTTAATGTTTCTCTTGTAGAATCGCCTAAATGACCACGATCATTTGAAAGACCTTCTCCTATATCACTATAAGTATACAAATCATAATATTTATTCGAAGGCAATTCTTCAAATCCATATCTTGATAAATCTAAAATTCCCGAATCATCTACAATAAAACTCATTACTGCTTTACTCATTACTGAATTTATATCATATACTCCATACATATTATTTGTTGAAGAAGATTTTATTCCTTCTTTATTCCATTCTGTATTTTCCTCACATTGTACAAGAACTTCCCCCAAATTGCTGCTGCTTTTTATAGTACATCCTGTTAAAGCATGATTATATGCAATTTCACAATTATTATTAATACAAGTATTTTTATCAAGATATTTACCATATACACTTTGGGTTAAATATACAATTGCTCCCCATTCTATATTCTTCATCATATGAGTATCTATTTTATTTATATCTATTCCGTATTTTATATTATTTTCCATATTTCTTGTAGAATCAAATTTTACATTTAATTGCTTGTATGTAATAGCCATCTTATTAGGTACTATAGTTACTTCATTTATAATATCTTGACTATTTCCTGTGCCATCAGTTGGATCACTTGGGTCAAACTTGCCTACCCATATTCCTTTTAATTCTGTACCATTTTCTTCAGTTGTACCTTTAAATGTAAAGGCTGGGTGTGTATACCAGTCATTATTTTGTGCAAGATTTTCAGTTCCTTTTTTAACACATTTTTCTTCTATAATCCCATTATCCAAATTTTTATAAGTACATGTTATATCACCTGTATTTGCTGTACCTTCTTCAAATTTAATATTAATTAGTTGCTTTGGTTTACTTTCATTATTAACATTCCATAATTGATATTTATATCTTGGTATCCATACATACATTTGAAGGATATCTTCTTCACTTACTTCATGTCCTCCTAATAAATTACCATTATCATCATAAAATTTATTTTTTTTATTTTGATAATCTATTAATACTGCATTCGCCCATTTGTAATCATCATAGTTATACCATTCACTTGTTACATCTGCTACGTATATTTTTCCATTTTCAAAATATACTGGTATCATTCCTTGATATAATTCTGGATAATTTGCTCCACTTTGATCAACATACTTATGACCAAACTTAATAGTACATTTATCAGGATGAGAAGCATATAATGCTACTTGCCATTTATCTGTATCAAAATTTATTGTAGCACTACCATCGCATTCATAACCACCATATAACATATCTTCACTTTTTGCAGGAAAATCATTTTTATATTCACCATCTACTAGTACTGATAAATAAATATCTCTTTTCTTAAATTCGCCTACGGTATTAAATACTAATTCTTGAGTGTGGCGTACTTGGTATAGTGCAAAGGAGTAACCTACTATTACAATTAATAGTAAAGTACATAAACCTACTATGATTTTATTCTTATTCCCATTTCTTATTTTATTTAGTTCTTTCTCTGGATTAAACTTTTTCATAACCACGCCTCCATAACTTATTTTAGGTTATTACGTACAAATTATAACTTATTTTAAGTTATATGTCAATAACGTGTTTTAAGTTATGGTATTGTTTTTTCAGGTGATAATATATGAATAGATTAAAAGAATTAAGAGAAGATAAGGATTTATTTCAAAAAGATATTGCTAAATATTTAAATATGAGTCAAACGGGATATTCTCAATATGAAACTGAAACTAATGATATCCCAACAGAAATTTTAAAAAAGTTAGCAGATTACTATAACACTAGTATTGATTATATTTTATATCGTACTGATGAACGTAAACCCTATAAAAAAAGTATTGTAAATGATAAATAATATGAAAAACCTAGTCTTCTAAAGAAAACTAGGTTTTAATTTATTGAGTACGGATTATCATAGGTACCATCGCCACTGATTACTTTAGTATCATAAGTTAGATATAAGGTAGGGAATATGTCTTGCACACCATATGGATCATAACGATTTTCTATGCTTCCATTATTCACCCGAAAAACATTATCTGCAGCACTTGAATCTGGCGTTAATGTATTTCGGTATACAACAGGTACTAATCTTCCATTTTCATTAGTATAGTAAAGCCATGCATTTGCAGCACAAATTTTTGCTTCATCAGTATTCCATTGAGACATATATCCTGATAAACAATATTGCCTACCTTTTTCGCCGCCACTGGTGGAATAGCCATAATCACTCGGATATATCAAAGCAATAAATCCGTTCCAATATTTTGAATGATTTTCATATGTCAAGGTACCTCTTTCATAGTTATAAAATTCTTCAAGTTTAACACTTTGAGAAGTAATATATCCTCCTAAATTCCATTTAACTTTTTCTATGTATTTTGCTGTTGAATCCTTTTTTAATCCATTTACATTGAAATCACATGACCATAATGCATTATTTTCACCATGTGAACATTTTCCACTTTCACGGTTCCAATATAAACTATTATTAGCAACCGTGCCATTTAAGGTATGATTATCATTATTAGGATTTAATAAATACATTAATTCAGCTCTACTCCAATCATTCATTCCCACAGGCAATTCAGCCCCAGTGTTTTCGTCTTTGTTATCCCAAGATGCACGACCAGCAGTATTGTTTCTTATTATTTTTACTAAATTTTGTTTAATTGTACTACCATCTTCATTTGCTTTTTCGATATTTTTAAATGAACCTATAATTCGCCATCTTTCACAAGTTTTATCTGTTGGATTACTATAATCATCACAATTAAACCAAATGTAATTCGCAGGATCTTTTCCAAAGTATCTTCCATTTTGATCGGGGTCATCAAAAGCAAGTATATTAGTAAATTTTTTACCTTCTTCTAATAAACATTCTGCCATTGATTTATCTTCACATGATTTCATATGGAATGGACTTTTTACAAAATAGACTGTACATTTATCTGGTCCTTTAGAATTCATATTTAAACTTCTTTGCCCTTCATCCCAAGTTATGCCAGTAATATTCCCTTTTTCACATTCAGTATGTGAGTAAACATAACCTGAATCTGCCGTAGGAAATTCATTTACTGATTCATCTTTATCATCTAGTTTTACTGATAATATAATGTCTTTATTTACAAATTTATCAACTGTAGTATACACTATTTTATTAGTGTGCCTTACTTGGTATAGTGCATATGTACTTCCTACTGCTACAATTAATAAGAGTGCCATGATACTATATAATATTTTATTTTTATTACCTTTCCTTATTTTATTTAACTCTTTTTCAGGATTAAACTTCTTCATTTCTATTCTCCTATCCATAGGTATATATTACCTATATAATATTTTAGGCAAAATATACCTATTTGTCAA
>CANRME010000108.1 GCA_947631655.1 uncultured Bacilli bacterium
TTTTCAACTTTTAATATTTCCATAAAATTTTTCCTTTCTACAAGGTTAATTATATTATAGTAAAGTTACTATTAAGTTACAAAATAAAAATTTAGTATTGTTTATATATTAAAGTTAAAGTATAATACTTAGTTAGGTGGTTTTGATGAATTATTTAAATAGAAAAAATGCCCAAGATACATACTTGGCAATGGTAAATGGAGCAAGAAAAGAGATACCTTCTTTAATGCATCCTTATATTAATACAATTAGATTAGTAGGAACAAAATATAATTATGATTATGATACTGGAGATTATACTATGACAATTAATTTTATTCCTTATGGACGTTCTTTTATTGATTTATTAGTCACTTTAGCAAGTATAAAACGCGATTATAGAATATTAAACATGTATGAAAAGAAATATCAAAATAATCCTTTATATGATAATAGAGGAATAAGAGAATTAATAGATTCAAGAGTTCCGGATTTTGACTTTAATAATCCCGTATTTAAAAAATTAATTTTAGCTAGTAAAGTAATGTGTAATGATTTTCATAGTTTTAGTTATGTTAATGATTTAATAAAATATGTTACTAATAAATATAGTAATGAAATGGAAAATGGTACTTTATTAGACATGGTATATAAGGGTTTAATTACTAAAGAAGATTTAGAAGAGTTAAAAACTATTAATCCTCCACTTGCTAATTTTTATTTAATGAATTTTGACCTTATAAAAAGATATAATTTATCTTTAGTGCGAAGATGATAAATTATATCTTTTTTAGTTTAATAGTTTATTTGTTGGTTTTCCAATACATTTTATTATCTTTAAATTCAAAGACGAGTTTATTTTCATCATAAAGGTAGGATAAATAAGCTTTGATGGTACTACCAATTAAATAGTATTGATTTAAGTTCATTGCTAGATTATAGGTATTAAAAATATTAGTAAGTAGCTCTTCAAAAGTAAGAGGATTTTTACAAAGTTTAAGAATAGTATCACATATTTCGTTTATTTTATTACGATTTAAAGTAATTAATGAAGTTATATCTTTGGTAGCAGGAGCGTGAGAGGGGATAAATAGGTCGCCTTTTAGAGTAGATAGATAATCCAAAGTATTTAAGTATTCTTTAACATTATAGATAAAGAAGATGTGATATTTATTAATGGTTTCTTCGCTAAATAGGGAATCGCCTAAAAAATAGATGTTATCAGAAGTTTTGATACCAATCATATCGAAAAAGTGACCTTTTAAAGAAAAGTATTCTAATCCTTCAGGTAGGTTATCTTGGATACTAGTAACGTGTGATTCTTTAGCTAGTAAGAATTTGTTTTGTAAGTCTTTAAAGGGGTAAGCACCATAAAGAAAAGAGGGTTCTAGAATAGGGAATTCGGTGATGGCTTTTTCGATATTATAACCGAAAATAGGGGAGTTCGTCCGATCTTGAATTATTTTGTTACCACCAATATGGTCGGCATTAGAGTGAGTATTAATAATACCTAGGATGTGCCAACCTTGTTCTTCAATAATTTTTAAAATTTTTCTACCGGCATCTTTATCATTACCAGTATCAATTAGATAAACACCGTTATCGTTTGCTTTATAAATTCCAATATTAGTAGGATTATCTAAATAGTAAGTATTTTTACCAACTTCTATTAATTCCATGTAATCACTTCCTAAAGTGATTATATCATAAGTTAATTTTTTTCAAAAGTTGATATTACTTGGTATTCCTCATTAACAATATTAATATTTTTTTGATAGTATTTTTTACCAAATAAATCGATGATAAATTTATCCATTAATTTATTAAGTTTAGTACGCGATTTTAAGTCTTTAGTTTCATTAAGTTTTTGAAAGTAATAATCTTCAAATAAAAGGTATTGTTTAAGTTTTTTAAAATCAAGAGATGTGATAAATAAATTATCTTTATCTTCTAAATTATTTATCTCTTCTAGAAGTATTTTTCCGTTATTATTTTTAATAGATAAACCATTCTTAGTTTTGGGATTAATAACGATTAACTCCTCGTTATCTAATAGCGAATAAAATTTTTTCATAAAATCCTCCTATTCTTAGGTATATTGACTTTTTGCTGTGATTTTATTATATCATAAAAAAATAAAATATGTTAGCCATAAGCTAACATATTTTTCAATCTTAAAATGAGATAATGGCACTAAGGTGGGACTTATGAATAATAGTATTTATGATGTAGTAAGAAAGAATATTAAAAAGTATCGTAAGTTACAAGGAATAACACAAGCAGAATTAGCTGAAAGAGTTAATTTAAGTCATGATTATATTAGACAAATTGAATCATTAAAAGTAGCTAAAAATTTTTCAGTTCAAACAATTTATGATATTTCAGTAGCATTAAAAATGGACATTGGCAAATTTTTTAAGGAATAGTTACCTAGTTAGGTAATTTTTTTATGTCCTTGCACTTTGGTTGGTGGCGCATAAACTATTAATAGAGGAGGTATTTTATGCAAAACCAAAATCTTAATTGTGTGGATATTAATAGATTAGTAAAAGTAGTAGCAAATGAGATAGGAGAACTTTCTATTGGACCAACAGGCCCAGAGGGACCGATGGGAGCGACTGGACCACAAGGAATTCCGGGTCCGCAAGGAGAGCAAGGATTACAAGGAGAGCGAGGACCAGCGGGACCACAAGGAGTAGAAGGAAAACAAGGAGTACAAGGAGAACAAGGTATTCAAGGTTTGAGGGGTGAAATAGGACCTACCGGACCCATGGGACCTCAAGGTGAAAAAGGTGAACCTGGACCTGTAGGGGTTATGGGACCAACAGGGAATCCTGGGACTAGTGTCACTATTTTAGGTTCCTTTGATACCGAAGAAGAACTTAAAGATGCTCATCCAACCGGAGTTAATGGGGATTCTTATTTAGTTGATGGTGATTTATTTGTTTGGAGTCCAGAAAATGGTATTTGGGTAGATGTAGGACCGATTCGCGGACCCCAAGGTTTAGTAGGACCAGCTGGTCCAGAAGGAGTTCAAGGCGAAAAAGGTGATACCGGACCAGTAGGTCCTCAAGGACCAAGAGGAGAAGCTGGACCGCAAGGGCCCCAAGGAATTCAAGGTTTACAAGGTGAACGAGGTGAACAAGGGCCACCAGGTGAACAAGGTATTCCCGGTGTTCCAGGTCCGCAAGGTGAACAAGGACTTCAAGGAGTGCCAGGACCAGAAGGACCAAGAGGGCCGGCGGGACCAGAAGAAATACCAATTGTTACTTTAGTAACTTTTAATACAGATGGAAATGAAATTAAAGTAGAAGCTAATCAAAGAATTCCTTTGGAACGAAAAGAAGTTGATAATACCCAAATTTGTACATTAAATGAAAGTGAAAATACTTTAACTTTTAATAAGCAAGGGAATTATCGGATTGATATTGAAATTAGTGCTTATACCGAAACGGAAGAAGCCTTTAATCCAAGTATTGATATTTTATCAATAGGATTTAAAAGAGTTGGAAGTAATATTGTGTATGCGGGAAGAACAATGTGGGTTGATGGACAAAGTAATCCTAATACTAATTTAATAGCGGAAGGAGTGTTTATTGTTTCGGATGTTAATGATGAATATGAATTAATTAATTT
>CANRME010000109.1 GCA_947631655.1 uncultured Bacilli bacterium
TTTGAGGAAAATACAGAAACAACCGGAGATATAACATGTAAATATACTAATAATAATGATGGAACCATAACTGAAAGCTGTTTAAATGAAAAAGGAGAAGAAGCAAGTGAAGGCGAATGGTATACACATCCGGCATTTACATTTGGTACTACAGAGTTACAGGGATTTTGGGTCGGAAAATTTGAACCAAGTGATGCAGAAGATGAAATTGGAAGAAATGTAAATAAAATAGGTGAAATAACAATATTACCCGGCAAAACTAGTATGACTTGGAAGAATATAGCAACAGCTTTTGTAGCGGAACAAAAGTTAAATGATGAAGGAAATAAATATAATTTAAGTACAGACGTTGATACTCGTGTCATGAAAAATAGTGAATGGGGTGCTATGTCGTATCTAACTCAAAGCATATATGGAATATATAGAGATAAAAATACATGTAATATTGAGAAAACAGAATTTGAAGAATGCGAAGTATGGATAAATAATACTTCACAAGGGACAGATGGAAATGGAGGTACTTATACTGGATGTGTTGGTGATTCGATAACTGCTAGTATGGAAAAAAACACAGTAGAAGGACCAGCTCAATGTAAAGAAACAAATAGATGGAATACTGGTGGAGTAAAAGCCAGTACAACAGGTAACATGTATGGCATATATGATACATCAGGAGGTACATGGGCATTTGTTATGGGGGCAATAGTTGATAGTAACACTAATAAGCCAGCTTTAGCACGTAGTGGTTTTAAATCGTCCCCTGGTTTAAGTAATACTTTACCTGATGAAAAATATTACGATGTATATAGATATAGTGAAAATAATACGGATCATGGTAGTGGACATTTGGGTGATGCAACTCGTGAAACGTTACAGACATTTGGTGAAAGTATAGGAGGCTGGAATGGAGATAATTCTATTCTCCCTTCCACCAATGGAAAGGATTACGCATGGTTTGAACGTGGTGGCAGTTATGCATATGGATCTGTAGCAGGACCTTTCGCTTATTCTAGTACTCCTGGTCTTGCAGATTGTTACCATTCATTTCTTTCTGTCTTATCAGCTGCTTAGTATTTAGGTTTAAGAAGAATAGATTTCTTCTTTTTTATTTGGTATAATTTCTAGTAGGTGATTTGTGTGGAACGATTACAAAAGGTTATAGCAGATTATGGGTATACTTCAAGAAGAAAAGCAGAAGAATTGATAATAGAAGGTAAAGTTAAAGTAAATGGGAATGTTGTTAGAGAACTAGGTAGTAAAGTAAGTAATGAGGATACAATAGAAGTAGAAGGTAATGTGTTAGAAAAGAGTAATAAAGTATATTATTTATTAAATAAACCTAGTGGGTATATTACTTCAGTTAGTGATGAAAAAGGAAGAAAAGTAGTTATAGATTTAATAGATAGTAAGGAAAGAATATATCCGATAGGGAGATTAGATTATGATACGACTGGATTACTAATACTAACTAATGACGGAGAGTTGACTAATATATTAATGCATCCGAAAAATGAATTAGAGAAAACTTATGTAGCAAGAGTTACGGGTAAGATTAGTATGGATGAATTGTATAAAATTAAAAAGGGAATTAAAATAGATGATAGAGTATGTGAAGTAAAAAATATTAAGATTAAAAAATATAATAAAGAGAATGATTCTACTTTAGTAAGTGTTACAATTGTAGAAGGAAGAAAACATATTGTTAAAAAGTTATTTGGGAGTTTAGGACATAAAGTAGTTAAATTAAAAAGAGAAACCTATGGGTTTCTAACACTAGATAATCTTCCGACGGGAAGATATAGAACACTTTCGATAAAAGAAGTAAAAAAATTATATAATTATAAAAAACATCTAATTAATCGTTAGATGTTTCATTTTTTACTTCAATAGCACCGAATGGACAAATACTTGCCATTTCGTTTAGTGTTTCTTCATTTTGTTCTTCATTATTTATAACAGTAGAACTTCCTTCATCATCGATAGCGAATATTTCAGGGTAAGTAGCAGCACAAGCTCCACATCCTACACAATTATCATTTACAACTAATTTTGCCATATTAAGTTTTCCTCCTCATAGAAAATTATACTAAAGGTAAGTGTCTAACGCAAGAAAAAAAGCATTTAAAAAAATGTAAAATTATGTTATTATTAGAATAAGTAAGGAAGTGATAGCATGGATTATCCTAGACGGACTGAAAAATATAAGGAAGAATATGATAAAGAAGTTCCGAAAATGAGTCGTCGTGAAAGAAATGCTAATCTTTATAAAGAAATGAGTAATGAGGAGATAGAAAATTTTGATGTTAATTCTAATGTTAAGATATTAGACCAAAATCCTCATGAAATTGATATTGATAAAATAAGAGAAATGCTTGATAGGAAGTATCGGGAACCTGAGGTTAGTAAACCGCTTGCCAAGGTGGAAGATAAAACTTATAAAGAAATAGATTTAGAAGAAACGCGAGAATATGATATAAATAGTATATTAGAAGCAGCGAAAGATAAAAAAGAGGAAGATTACGAAGTAGATAGATTAAAGAAGCTTCGGAATACGCAAATGGATATTTTAAATAATTTAGATTTAAATATGCCAAAGGTTAAAGAAGAGAAGAATAATAGTGCCGAAGAAGAAAAGTTAAGAGAATTAATTGATACGATTACGTTAAAAGAAGAAGAGAATAAAGGGTTAGATCCGTTAGATTTACTAAAAGACTTAAAGGGTAGTGAAAACACGATGGTTATTCCACCGGTTGAAACTCCTTTAATGAGTAATAAAGATGAAGTGAAAACAGGAGAGATAGATAATTCATTTTATACAACGAGTAATGTTTTTACCCAAAGTGATTTTGATGATTTTAATGATTTAAAGGAAGATGTAGAATCTACCAAAACTATTATTAAAGTATTAATTGCGGTGGTAATTATTGCCTTTATAGTAGGAGTATTCTTTATATTAAATAGAGTACTAGATTGGGGTTTATTTGGTTTTTAAATTAAATTATAGTGAATATAATTTAGTATGAGAGCACGATTTAAAAGAAGAAAATTTAGAAATAGAAGTTATAAAAATATTTTAGAAAATAAAGTAGTAATAATTTTAATAATATTAACTACTTTTTTTAGTTTGTTTAGTTTTATTAATAGAAGACTTACCAAAAATTTAAGTGTAGTTATGAAAGAAAGTGTTGATAAACTTAATAATACGATATTTACTAATTATATAGATAGACATTTGTTAAATGAAGTAAACTTAAATAATATAATTGAGTTAGTGCGAAATGATAAAGAGGAAATTATTGGAGTAGATTATAATTTAGAGAATGCATATAAGGTACTGGCTTTAGCTACTGAAAGAGTTAAAGAGGGAGTTAATAATATGGAAGAAGGGGATTTAGAAAAAGTGAATCCTTTCTTTAAAGTAGGGAAAAGATATGGTAATTCTTTTGTAATAATGGTTCCTTTAGGAGTAGTTAGTAATAGTGTGTTATTTAA
>CANRME010000110.1 GCA_947631655.1 uncultured Bacilli bacterium
CCATAACCTAACATTTTACTTTCCTTCATATTAGCAAAAACATCTCTAATATCATCGAAAACTCCTACATAAGTAGCTGGATTACTTCTTGGTGTTCTACCTATTGGATCTTGGGTAATATGAACTACTTTATCAATATTTTCTAAACCCTTTACTTCTTTGCATTTACCAACTACCGTCTTAGATTTATATACCTTTTTAGCTAAAGCATTATATAAAATATCATTAACTAAAGAAGATTTCCCACTACCTGAAACTCCCGTTACACAAATAAACTTGCCTAAAGGAAATTTAACATTAATTTTCTTTAAATTATGACATTCTGCTCCTTTGACTTCTAAGTGTAATCCATTACCTTTTCTTCGTTTTTTAGGCACGTCAATTTTTTCTTCACCCGTTAAATATTTACCTGTTAAAGACTTCGGATTTTTCATAACCTCCTCTGGCGTACCTGCCGCCATGACATAACCGCCTTCAGTACCAGCCCCCGGTCCAATATCTACTAAATAATCTGCTGCCATCATCGTATCAGTATCATGTTCCACCACAATTAAAGTATTTCCTAAATCTCGCATTTCTTTTAAAGAAGCAATTAATTTATCATTATCTCTTTGATGTAATCCAATACTTGGTTCATCTAAAACATATAAAACTCCCGATAATTTACTACCTATTTGGGTAGCAAGTCTTATTCTTTGGGCTTCGCCACCGGATAAGGTTGATGCACTACGGCTTAGTGTTACATAACCTAAACCAACGTTTTCTAAGAAATCTAATCTATTAATAATTTCTTTTACTAGTAATTCACTAATACTTTGTTGTTCTTTATTAAGTTTTAAATTATGCATAAATTTATTTAAAGCCTCAATACTCAAAGCCGTCATATCATAAATATTTTTCTTATTAATATACACACTTAAAACATTGTCTTTTAATCTCTTTCCATGACAAACAGGACACTCTGTTTCAATCATGAATCCTTCAATCCACTCTCTAATCCATCCCGCTGTCGTCTCAATTTGGCGTCTTTCTAAATTCGGAATAATTCCTTCATAATAATCAATCTTTGTTCTCACATTACCATTACGAGAAACATACTTAAATTCTAATGGTTCATCTGTTCCATATAATATTTTTTCTAATTGTTCTCTTGGTAAATCTTTAACTGGTTTATTTAAATCAATCTTATATTTTTTAGCTACTGTTTGAATCTCCGTAAATGTAGTATTTTGTTCTACTGAGAAAGTAGCGATAGCTCCTTCATTAATACTTTTTTCGGGATTAGGTATTAAAAGTTCTTCACTAACTTTCATTTTAAAGCCAAGCCCGTTACATTCTGGACAAGCTCCAAAAGGCGAGTTAAAAGAAAACATTCTAGGTTCTAATTCTGGAATAGAGTAATTACAATGCATACACGCATAATTCTCACTCATTAAAATTTCTTCTTTACCTATCACATTAAATAAAACTAACCCATCAGCTAACTTCGTACTAGCTTCAATAGATTCAAAAATTCTTCCTCTTTCATCGGGTCTTACTACTACTCTATCCGTAATAACTTCTATGGTATCTTTTTTATTCTTTTCTAACTTTATATCTTCAGATAAATCTCTTACTACTCCGTTAATTCTTGCTCTGGTATACCCTCTTTTTCTTAAATCTTCTAATAAATCTTTATGCGCCCCTTTTTCATTTTTAACCACCGGCGCCATAATTTCAATTTTCGTTCCCTCTTCCATATTCATTATCTTATCTGTCATTTCTTCAATACTTTGACTTTGAATTGGAATATGGTGATTTGGACAATAAGGCGTACCAATTCTTGCAAATAAAAGTCTTAAATAATCATATATTTCCGTTATTGTACCAACGGTACTACGAGGATTATTATTAGTACTTTTTTGATCAATGCTAATACTAGGACTTAATCCTTCGATGGAATCTACATCAGGTTTGGAACTTCCTCCTAAAAATTGTCTAGCATAAGCTGATAAACTTTCAACATATCTTCTTTGACCTTCCGCATAAATCGTATCAAAAGCTAAACTACTTTTCCCTGAACCAGAAACACCTGTCATAACAATTAACTTATTCTTAGGTAGCGTAATATCAATATTTTTTAAATTATTTTCTCTTGCTCCTTTAACAATTATCTTATCCATTATTATCCCTTCTTTGCTTTATGTATTCTATCATAAAAATTACATTTTTTACATAATTCTTCAATTTTTTTATTATTTTTAAACCCCTCTATCATCTTAGTTACTCTATTACTACTTAATACTGTATCTAACTCATCTTTATAAATATTTCCTAGATTAATAACTCCTTCACTATCTAAGCAACATGGTATTATCGTTCCATCTACTAAAATACCAATATGATCGATTAAGCCTCTACAACTACCTACTTCATTATAGTAATCATTATCTAAAGAAGGCCATATAAACTCGGCTTCTTCGTTAATATTTACTTTATTATAATATTTACTTAATATCTCTTGCATTTTTTTCTTTAATTCTTTATCTAATGCCCATAAACGATAATTAATTATGGTATTATTCTTTTCTAACTCTTTAGCATCATTTATAATACTTTCCATATATTTTTCTAAAGAAACTTTATTATCATAAGCTTGTAAAGAAATATTTACTTGTCTTATATTTTTATTATTAACTATTCTTTTAAGAAAATAACCATTAGTAGTAATATTAACTTTAAAATATTTACTAGCTTCCTCAATAAATTCATTTATTTTAGGATGCATTAAAGGTTCTCCTAAAACATGTAAATAAATATATTCGGTATAAAGTTTTATTTTATCTAAAATAATTTTAAAATCTTCTATATCCATAAACTTTCTTTCTCTTTTATTATGGATACAAAAAGAACAATTTAAATTACAATTATTAGTTATTTCAATATATACTTTTTTAAATCTCATACTTCTTCACAGATATTATTATAACACATTTGTTCGATAAGTAAAACAAAAAGTTGACTACAATTTATATATATATTATAATATAAATGTAATATATGGAGGTTTGTTATGGAAAACTTAAAAAAAATGCGTATTAAAAGAAATGTAACTCAAGTAAAACTAGCTGAAATAGCTCATGTAACTCAAGAAACTATTAGTGCTTATGAAAGTGGTAAAGCTTATCCTAGTGTGGAAACTTTAATTAAAATTGCTGACTTCTTAAATACATCTACTGATTACATTTTAGATCGAATTGATAATGATGAACCCATAAAAAATACAACTATTAAAAACACCGATAATAAAACTTATCGGATGTTAAGTAACTTTATAATGTTAAATGACCAAAAAAAAGACGATGTCTTATGGTATAGTGAAGCAATAAG
>CANRME010000111.1 GCA_947631655.1 uncultured Bacilli bacterium
AATAATTTACTTACAAGTATTGAAAATAGTAAGCATAATTCTTTAGAAAGATTATTGTTTGGTTTAGGTATTAGTGGAATTGGAGCGAAGAATGCCAAAATCTTAGCAAAGCGTTATAAAAATATGGATAACTTAATTAATGCTTCTAAAGAAGATTTAGTAAATATTGTGGATATCGGCGAAATACTAGCAGTGAATATTTATGAGTATTTTAGAGATGTGGATAACTTGGAACTTATCAACAAGTTAAAAGAGTTAGGTATAAATATGGAATATATTTCCGGAGAGAGTAAAGAAGATGAACGGATTACGCATAAGAAGTTTGTTATTACCGGAACGATATCCTTTATGGGAAGAGATGAAATTAAAAAAATTATTGAAAAATATGACGGTAGTGCAATAGGTTCAGTTAGTAAGAAAACTGATGTGGTTATTGTCGGTGAGAACCCAGGAAGTAAATATGATAAAGCGAAGTCTTTAGGGGTAACTATTTGGGATGAAGAAGACTTAAGAAATATTTTAACGGAATTAGGAGAATTAGAGGAAAACTAATTCCTTTTTAATTCTGTGTAGTCCCACGGAATTAAAAAAAGAATTGATTTATATAATGATTTAAATTATAATGAAGTTTTGGTGTATATGTAAAAGTCTTCCTTATCTAATCATGTTAAATAAATTAGAGGTAGGACTTTCGCTTACGGATGATGCGAATAAAAATTATTCCTTTTTTTTATTATTTAAAGGAGAAGGGTTTATGAACGAAAAAGAATATATTGAGTCACAAAATGATTGTGCTAAACTTTTGGGTCAGTCTTTTTCTGAATATAATAAAAGTTTGGAAAAAATAAAATGTTCATATTTTGAAAAACCAACTTCTAAGGGTGACAAAGTTAAAAATATTTTAACTCAATTAGGATTAACAGAAAAAGATTTAAAAAAGATTTAATAAAGGGAGCAATTTGCTTCCTTTTAAAATGTAATAGTATATATAAACAATTTTTCTTCTATTGAAGAATAAAGTTAAATGTAGTATAATAATGCTACTAATGAGGTGGAAAATGAAAAAGTTTTACCGGGAAAATAGAGTTTTGGTTATTTTATCAATTGTGGTAATAATCTGCATGGTTATTTCAACTGCATTACTATTTAAATATTTTTATTTTGGTAATGGTAGCGATAAATATGGAGACCGTTTAGAAAATATTAAAGATATACCAATTACTAAAGACCATCAAAAAGATGTTATTAGTAAATTAGAAGAAAATAAATTAGTAAAAGAAGCCTTAATAAATATTAGTGGGTCAATAATTTATGTAACAATTAATTTTAATGATGAAGTATCTTTAGTGGAAGCCGAAAGTGTCGCTGTAACTACTTTAGATTCCTTTAGTGATGAAGAAAAGAATGCTTATGATATAAGTTTTAATCTTTTAGAAGATAAAACAGAAGCTAGTGAAGGATTTAATATGTGGGGTTCTAAAAATGCTGGTAGAGAAAAAATTACATGGAATAACAATAGCCCAGTTACTAGCAAAGAAGAAAGTGAGCAATAATAAATTATGAAATCAAAAAAGAAAACTATAATAATATCGGTTATTATAGGTATTGTTATAGTTATAGGAATAGTTTCTTATTTCTTTATGAATCAAGAAAATAAATTGACAGTTGATGAAAAAAGATGGATTAATGAAAATTTAACTGTTGTTCAAAATGTTAATGTTATTAATGATGTAAATATCTATGGAAAAAATGGTCATGGAGTGTTTTATGATTTTTTAACAGATTTTAGTAGTGAATATAATTTAAGAATTAATCCCATAATTACGGGGAATGCTACATCTAATGCTTTTAAAGTAACTACTAATGTAACGGATAATAGTATAGTATTTTCAGAAGACCATTATGTATTAGTTAGTAAGAGTGATGAAATAGTAGAAAGAGATGAAATATCTTCTTTAAGTATTGGGTATTTAAGCAAAGATACCGATTTTCTTAATGGGTTTATAAGTTTAGATAATGCTACAACTTATGAAGATAATAATAGTTTATTTAATGCCTTACATAATAGTGAAGTAGAATATATTTTAGTACCCAGAAATGAATGTATAGATGAAATATTAAGTAATAATTATGTAATAGTTAAACATCTAACGGATATTAAAGAATATTTTGTTTATGAGATGGATGTAAATAATCCTATGAGTAATATTATTAAAAAATATTATAATAGTTGGAAAAAAGATATAAAAGATAGTGTTTATCGGAATATGTATACTGATTTTACTAATGCTTTATCGTTAACTAATCAAGAAATAGATGCTTTAACGGCGAATGTTTATAATTATGGTTTTATTTCCAATAGCCCGTATGAAATATTAATGGGTGGTAACTATGGTGGAATAGTTGGGGAATACTTAAAGAGTTTTAGTGATTTTAGTGGCGTAGAATTTAATTATACGAAGTATAAGAGTGCTTCTTCTTTAAAGAATGCTTTAAATAGTAAGATAGATGTTTATTTTGATTATTTTAATATTGCTAGTGAGTATAATAATGTTGATAGTAGAATGCCAATTAACTATGTTATTGTAGCACCAATTGATAATGACATTGTGGTTACTTCTTTAGAAGGTTTAAGAGGAAAAGAAGTTTATGTTTTAGATAATTCTCCGATAATTAATGAAATTAAAAATATTAGTAATATTAAAATAAATACTTATAATAGTTTAAGTAATTTATTTAAGATTGCTAAAAAAGATAATATAATTATTTTAGATAGAGAAACTTATAATTATTATTCCGGAACAAAATTTAAAAATTATACTTTAAGATATGAAGATAAATTAGATGTTGATTATCATTTTAGATTTAGAGAAGATAATGTTTTAAATAAAGTATTTAATAGTTATGTTAATTATTTAGATCCTGAAGAAATGATTACAAGAGGTTTATATAATCATGATGTAACTTTAAAAGAAGGAACATTTTTAGGAACAATTGCAAAATATTCTTTATACATAATATTAGCAGCGACGATTATTATTTATTTAATGTATAAAAGAGGAAAGAAAGTAACAATTAGTAAGAGAATTAAAAAGAATGATAAAATGCGTTATATTGACCAATTAACTTCTTTAAAAAATCGTAATTATTTGAATGAAAATATAGCTAATTGGAATAAAAATACAATTTATCCTCAAGCAATTATTATTGTAGATTTAGATAAGATTCAAGAAATTAATGATACTTTAGGATATGAAGAGGGAGATAAACAAATTAAAGCCGCCGCAAATATCTTAATTAAAACGCAACTTGATAATAGTGATATTATAAGAACTAATGGTAATGAGTTTATGATTTATTT
>CANRME010000112.1 GCA_947631655.1 uncultured Bacilli bacterium
AAGATATACACATAAGGTAGGAATGTGTATATATGAAATTATTTGATAAAAAATCTTTAATATTATTAATATCAGTAGTAAGTATTAATTTATTATGTATTATATCTGTTTCTTATGCTTACTTTACTGCTAATATAATTGGTAATGATAAAGCAGAAGAAATGACAGTAACAGCAGGTACTATGAAAATAACTTATACTGATTCTAATATTGTAACTTTAAATAATGCTATACCAGGAGATACATTAACTAAACAATTTAAAGTAGAAAATACTGGTAATTTAGATACTAAATATAATATAAAGATAAAAGTAGATGCAAATGATTTCAAAGATAAAAAAGATTTAGTTTATACACTTACTAAGAATGGAGTAGTTGAACCAGAAAAAGTATTACCCTATGAAGATGGATATATAGTAATAGAAAATGAAATAAAAGAAAAAGGAATAGATAACTATACCTTAACTTTAAATTTTAAAAAAGATGAAAGTAATCAAAATGATAATGCCAATAAAAAAGTAAAATTCAAAATAGAAGTAGATAGTGAAACAGATGTAAGATTATATGAATATGAAGAACCATTAAACAATAATTTTTATAATACAATGATAACAAGTGAAGATACATTATATGATGATTATGGTAATTTAAGGTATGTAGGATACAATAAACCAACAGAAGAAACATGTGAGAAATGGCGGATTATCGGATTATTTAAAGATATACAAAAACCTGGAGGAACAAGTGAAGATTTAGTAAAAATAATAAGAGCAGATAGCATAGGAAACATAGCTTGGGATAGTAATAATTCAAATAATTGGGAGACATCTAGTTTAAATACATTACTAAACAATGATTATATTAATGATAATGAAGGAAGATTCGCATCGGTTTCGTCAATTAAAGCTATAAATAAAATAACACTAGAAATGATAGAAAATGTAAAATGGAATCTTGGCGGATCTCCTGACTATAGGCTTACAACCAAACAATTTTATGAATATGAAAGGGGAAATATAGTACCAAATGGAGCACAATCAATATTGGATGGATATATAGGGCTTATGTATCCAAGTGATTATGGATATGCTACAAGTGGGTTACTAAATAGTGAACAAACTAATAGAGAAGAATGTTTAAATCAAATATTATATAATTGGAGGAATGAAGAATATAAAACCAATTGTGCCCAAAATAGTTGGTTACTTGATTCAACTAGGATTCATTGGACACTAATGCCAATATCATCGACCGCCTCCGGTGCTTACGATTTGAACAAAGCAGGTTTTATAGGTACTAGTGCCACAAATAATGGGTCAAGTTCAATTCGTCCAACTTTATATTTGAAATCTAACATTAAAGTATTAAGCGGTAATGGCAGTACGGAACCTTATGTTCTAGCACAAGAATAAATTTAAATAAAGTTTGTCAATATTTTAATACTGTATGTTTCTTTAAATATATATATCTTTGGTATATACATCCTTTTTTAATAAAAAATTGATTTTTGAACATAATCACAAGAATAATCTAAGAACTATATTTTAGAACATTAACTATCTTTATTAGAATTAATCTAGAATTAGTTCTTCTCTTTTTATATTAGTAAATAATTTGCCCATACTTGCATAAATTAGAGTAGAGGTGAATAAAAATGACTAATTATAAAGAAATAGTTACTAAAGCTGTAATTGGTAAAGGAAAAAGAACTATAAAGAAAAGTTATAATCTAACACCTGAACAAACCCCCGATACTATTTTAGGATGTTGGGTTATTAACAATCGTTTTAGTGGTAGTGAGAATAATGGAAGTGTAGGAGTAAATGGTTCATTTGATGTTAATGTTTGGTATTCTTATGACCATGATAGTAAAACTGCTGTAAGTACCAAAAACTTTACTTATAACGATAATATGAAAATGCATACTTTAGATAATACTAAGTTAGATAGTGATAGTGAAATTATTGTTAGAAGTTTAAAACAACCTACCGTTGTTGATGTTAAAATAAACAATGGTGCTGTCGATATGGACATTGAAACTGATTTAGGTATTGAAATAGTAGGTAATACGAAAATAAGAGTTCCAATTGAAGACGAATTTGAAGATTATGAAACAATCGAAGATGATGATACCGTAGAAGATAAAATAGAAAGTGAAGTAAATACGGATTATTTAGAATAATGTCAACCAAAAAAGGTTGACAACTTTTCTTATATATGGTAAATTACTATTGTAATTAAAGGAGGAGATATTATGGCAGTTAAATTAAGACTTAAAAGAATGGGTGCTAAAAAAAGACCTTTTTATCGTATCGTAGCAGCTGATTCAAGAAGCCCAAGAGATGGTAAATTTATCGAAACAGTTGGTACATATAATCCTATTACTGAACCAAAAGAATTAAAAGTCGATGAAGAAAAAGTAATGACTTGGTTAAATAATGGAGCAAAACCTACCGATACAGTTCGTAGTTTATTAAGTGAAGTAGGAATTATGACTAAATATGCAGATTCTAAAAAGAAGTCTACTAAAAAAAGTGAGAAGTAGTTTATGGAAATAAAAGAATTTGCTGAAAACTTAGTTAAAAGTGTTGTTAAAGAAAGTGATATGGTTAAAGTAACTTCTTTTAATGACGAAGATGATACAATTATTTTAGAAGTTCTAGTTCATAATAGTGATATGGGAGCAGTTATTGGTAAAAATGGTAAAATGGCTAAAGCTATTAGAACTATTATCCAAGCTCATGCTTATATCTTAGGACTAGGTCGAGTTAAAATTAATATTGATTCATTTTAAGGTGCAAAAAGCATCTTTTTTATTGTCAATTTTTTTCTTTCACTCTTGCACTAAACTATATAAGAGAGGTATACTTTATATTAGGGAGGATTAGATGAAGAAATTAGATAAAGAACTTCTTACTTGGATGGGTCTTATTGTTTTATTTATAGTTCTATTTTTTATAGGTGGTATTCCTTTTAGTATCGGGATAGGTTTATTTAGTATCTTAATATATAAAGAATTAATTGATTTAAGATTTAGCCATAATAAAATACCTTTTCTAGTATTAGGTATTGGACTTGTTTGTTTATTAAATATCATGTATCAAAACTTTGATGGATACTCTTTATATTTAGGCTTTTCTTATCAGAGTATTTGTATGACTTTAGTATTATTATTACTTCCTACCTTACTTTTTAAAAAGTATGAAACCAAAGATGCTTTTTATATGATTGGGATGGTAATCTTACTAGGAGTTTTCTTTAATGGAGTAATATTATTAGAAAACTTTAATAAATATTTATTGTTATA
>CANRME010000113.1 GCA_947631655.1 uncultured Bacilli bacterium
ACAAAAGTAACATTAGTAGTCGTAATAAATGTCTGCATATCCTTATCCAACATATTTAAGATATTATTTATCTTCTTTTTATCTAACTCACTAAATAAATCATCTAATATTAAAATTGGATAACTTTCATTAATTCTTTTAAAAAGTTCTACTTCTGCAAGTTTATACGCAATAATAGCATTCTTTTGTTGACCCTCTGAACCATAATCTTTTAAATCGCCAAAAGGTAATAAAAATGTTATATCATCATGATGAATACCTATATTAGTTTTACCTAAAAATAAATCTCTTTCTAGACCTTTTTTATAAAGTTTTACTAAATCTTCTTTTGTTTCATCACTATAACTTGATATATATTTGATAGTAAGTCCTTCTATACCACTTATATTACTATAAATGCTTTCAATACTTTCATTAAGTTCATTTATAAATTTTTTCCGATATTCATAAATTTTTAGTCCATGCTCAATTAAACTATTAGTTAAAATATCTAAATAATCCATTGAACTATTGCCATTAACAGCTACTGTCTTAAGATATGAATTACGCTGTTTCAAAATCTTATTATAACTAGCTAAATATTTTAAATAGTTATTATTAAGTAAAGATATATCCACATTTAAAAGTTTTCTTCTAATACTGGGACTTTCTTTAATCATTTTTAAATCATCGGGACTAAAAACAATTACTTGAATCTTCGAAATATAATCACTTAATCTTTTATAAGCATTTCCATTAATCAAAGCTTTTTTACCATCATCATTTAAAACTAATTCATATTCATGTTCAATTTTTTTCTTAACTTTCGCACTTATTCTAGTTTCTTTTTCTCCCTGTTTAATTAAATTCTTATCATCAGTTGTCCTAAAAGACTTAGTTAAAGCTAAACAGTAAATTGCCTCCACAATATTACTTTTTCCTACTCCATTATCACCATAGATAATATTCATTTTAGAATTAAAGTCAATATCGAGTTGTTCATAGTTACGAAAATTTAATAATTTCAAATGTTGAATTTCCATTTTAAGCCTCTTTTAACTTCATATAGTAAAATAATAGGTATATTAGTACTCCTATACCTATTAATAATTATAACATAAAATGAGCCATTTTTTAACTTTTTTTTGTATTTTTTTTAATTCTTTCTTGCATAACACAACCAAGTCTAGTAGCTTTCAAAATTTGACCATCTATAATTTTATAACTTTCTTTAATTTTAAGCTTCTTTCCATTATAAAAAACTACTACCATATTATCATTTTCTTGATAATAATCCTTAATATTATTTAAACTAATCCATATACATTCTTTTTTTCTAGAACTTTTAGTAGGAAAGAAAATAATATTATTAGAATCTTCTACCATTATTGGTAATTTATAACTCATATTAAGTATCCTAGAAGCCCCCATTTTTCTACCCTCTAAAGTACTTCCATAATATGTACAACTATCTTCCATTATCCTATGTGGTGTACTATTAACTGTAAAAATTCTATCTTCTTCATAAACAGTAGTTTTATCTTCTTTCGGTTTTAACGCTAAAGTTTTATTATTTATTTCATATTTATCCATAATTTTTCCCCCCTTTTGAAATAAATTACTTTCACTATAACACACTTACTTTGTCGAAATTTGTCATATTTTGTCGAAAAATTGAAAAAATTAAAACAAGTCATTTTGACCTGTTTATAACTTCTTACTTATCAACATCCCCTAATATTACTTTCGGCTTTCCTAATACTAATCTAGGAGCTTCAAACTTTACTTCTTCTTCAATAATTCTTTTGGTAAATTTCGCATTTAACATATTATACCATTTCATATCTTTTAAACCAAAGTCTTCATTTAATAATACTTCTTTCCCACAACATTTACAAATATAATATTTTGACACTACTAATCCTGAAATTTGCGGCATTTCATCTTCTTCTATTCTAATAGGCTTTTCCTTTATATCTATTTGATGTCCATATCTCTGGCATAACTTTTCTAATATTGTCTTAATTTTATCTTTTTTATTTAACCATAAATTTAAACATTTTTGATTTTCAATTAGTTTTTGATTTAATACAATTTCTTCTAGTCCATTATTATTCGTCTTTAAATCAATTTTTATTTGGCTAATATTATAGTGATAATAAGATATTTGACTATCACAAACTTTTAATTTATCTTGTAAATCTCTAGTTTTTGCTCTTACTCCTACCATAAGATGAATCTTTGCTTCTTCTATCTTTTCATCTCTTTGCTTTTCTAACTCACTTATTTGTTTTTGGATATTAGCTGCTTCTTCAATTTCTTGTAATCCTAAATCATATGATTCATTATCAATAATTGCTAAATCTTCTACCATAATTACCCCTAATAAGTTTTAATAGGTAAAATAAGTTGAATTAAAGATTCATCATCTACAGACTTAATAACTATTGGTTTAACTTCCCCATTAAGTAAAATAAGTATTTGATCATCTTTAAAAGTTCTTAACGCTTCCATCATATATCTAGCACTAAAAGAAATATCTAAATTTGCACTATTATTACTCTCTATTTCCAGTTTTTCTTCTACTTTACCTATTTCGCTAGCAAAAGAAGTAATAGTCATTTCTTTATTGTTAATGTTCATTTTAACAATGTTTTTATCCTTGCTTTGGGTTAACAATGCTGCTCTATCTATCGCCGCATAATATTTATGTAAATCAACATTAATCATATAACTAAATTCTGAAGGTATTAAATTATTCGTATTTGGATATGTTCCCGCAAGTAAATTACTTTGGAAAGTTATATTTTTATATTTAAACACTACTTTATTATTAAAGATATGCATTTCTAAATCTTCTTCATCATCTAAAATTTTATCTAACTCTTGAATATTTTTACCTGGTATAACAATATTTATTTCATCATTACTTATTTTATCTAATTTAACAATTTTCTTTGCTAAACGATATGAGTCCGTTGCAATACATTCTAATATATCTCCATTAATTTTTAAATTTAATCCAGTAAGTAATGGTCTTAATTCTTGGGTTGAAATAGCAAATACAGTTTGATTAATAATATTTTTAAATAAATTACTCTTAATAATAAATGGTTCTTTTACTTCTTCTAATCTTATTTGAGGGTATTCTACAGGATTCAAACAATTTAAATTATATTCACTATTATCCGTATAAATTCTTATTTTAAAGCCATCTACTATTTCAAAATTAATAATTTCCCCTGGTAATTTTCTTATAATATCTAAGATAAACTTACTTTGAATAATAATACTACCTAAAGTATCTACATGTTTTATTTCTTTAGT
>CANRME010000114.1 GCA_947631655.1 uncultured Bacilli bacterium
TTTTATTCTTTAGGTTATGCGACCGGTACTTACCTTGGGTCAATACTTAGTAAATATATTGTAAAGGGAACTGTAAACGTACAAATAATAACCACAAAAGCTACGAAGAAAAACTTAGATATTTTAAGGAGAGAAGGTTATGCGGTGACGGTAGTTAGTGCCACCGACTCCTATGACGGACTTAAAAATAAAGTTTTGTATATTGAAACCAATAATAAAGAATTAAAAAATTTAATTAACAAAATAAAAGAAATAGATGCTAGTGCATTTATTTCCGTTAGTGAAACTAAATTGGTGGAAAATGGTTTTATAAAATAATTACTTGTGAGGTGTTCTTCCTTGTAAAAAACGATTATATGAAGATACTGTACCTTCAATTCTTCGGAATGGTTCTAATTGTATTTTACGAAGAACCGGTTCTTTTCTGGTTAACTTAAACTCTAAATCTTTATTTTTTTCTAGTTCTTCTTTTAATCTTTTGTGATAGTATTCTTGAAAATCCTCAGCAATAATATTAATTTCCGTACCATAAAATTTTTGTAAATTATCTTTTAAAATATTTAAATAATCAACATAGAAAGTATAAAAATTAAAATCTTCTAAAATACTTTTTACAGTTCTATGATTTTCATCTAAAGAAAAGTCATAAGCTTCCTCGGAAATTAATCTTGAATTAGTAACTCTATCATTAATTGTAAGTCCGCAAGTAGTACAAGTTTTACAAATAACTTTTTTATTTTTTTCTTCTTTTTTTAAGAATTTATAAGTCCAAGTATAATCAATAACTTGATAAGCATAATTATGACCAAATTTATGGCAATAAGCAGTTAGAGTAAGTTGTAGTTCTTCACTTACTTGTTTTAATTTTGCTAAACTTTTTTTAAGTTCTTCATTAATACTTTTTAGTTTTTTATCTTGGGGTGTAGTTATTGATTTCTCATTATCATAATTAATAATGTTAATATTTTTAATCATAAGACCACTTCCTTAATTAGTTATTATATTGTTAAAATTTATAATAGTAAATATTAATTTTTATAATAAGTTTGGTTTTTACTTGTTGGTTTATCAGGAAAACTTAATTTAATAAGTCCATTTTCAATAGCAGGATTTAAATAATTATCTCTAAAAGATTTTCGAGATTTTAAACCTAGTTTTGCCATTAATTCTTTAGCGGACATATTTGTGTCTTCTTCCATGACATCTAATAGTTTTTTTACATATGTACTAATATGGTTAGTTAAAATAGAAGTGCTTTCAATTAAATTATTTAATACTTCATCTATCATTTTTAACATAAATTCAATAAATGAAGTAGCATCACCTTTAATGTTGCATTCATTAATAACAAAGTAATATTCTTCTTGATATTCTTTTATTTGGGATTCAATAGGAACATACTCAAAAATATTTTCCCAATTAGCTAGTAAGATATTTTGCCATAATCTTACAGTTCTACCATTGCCATCACTAAAAGGATGAATAAAAACAAATTCATAATGAAATACTGATGATAATATTAAGGGATGTACTTTATCCTTATTTTCTTTCATCCAGTTAAATAATTGTTCCATAAGATCATTAACCATTTCTGGTTTAGGACACACATGAATACATTTATCTCCATCAAATACACCTTCATTATGAGTTCTAAAATTTCCCGAATCTTTGACAGTTAAAAAGGTTATGATACCATGAATTTTTTTTAAATCTTTTAGGGAATAAGGATTTACTTCTTTCATCATTTTATAAGCATTATAAGCATTTTTAACTTCTTGTATTTCTTTTTGATCACCAATAACGATTTTGCCATCTATTATGTCCTTAACTTCTTTAAATGATAAAGAGTTCTCTTCAATAGCAAGGGAAGAATGAATAGAATGAATACGATTATTTCTTCTTAAAATAGGCATTTTATCTAAGTCCTTATAATTATCTAATTTTCCTATTTTTTTCATTATCGATGCAATCAAATCTAATATATTATTTGTTATTTCATAGGGAGGAGTGTATTTAGTCATAAAAATCACCTCAAATTATGATTTATATTATACAATAATATGATAAAACAGTCAATTCATCTTGTATGTTATCTTGGGTGTTTTCTTGTATGTTTTTGAATGCAATTTAGAGTATTAAATTATAGATAATTTTGTTATAATAACTGTGAAGTGATTTTATGAATGAAATATATACGAAATTAAATTATTATTTAAATGAAATATGTAATTATTTAAAAGGAAAAGATTTTTTCTTATTAGATAATATTAATAATATATCGGTTTTAAATGATAAACTTAATAACTTAATTTATGAATATAATTTAGATTATGAAGTAAAGCAGAATCATCTTACTTTTTTAGATGTTTATAATTTAGCAAGAGAGATTATTGCCAGTATTGATAAAGATTATTTACCTATTTATGATAAATTAGTAACTAGTGGCGAATTAGATTTTGGTTATGAAGGTGAATATGGTAGTTCTTGTTTTGAAGCAAAAATAACTAAAAGTAATACTCAGAAACTTATTAATATAGCAAGAGAATTTAGTTATAGAGATGTAGTAACTTTAGTTCATGAATTTATTCATTATATAAGTTATAAAGAGAATAATATAATGGATTACTATTTATGTGAATTTTTAGCTATCTATTTTGAAACTTATGCTATAAATTATTTATTTAAAAAAGGTATTCCGAAAGAAGAACTAGATTATTTGAAAAGATTTAGAATACTAAAACGTGATTCTAATAGATTATATAGTTATGAAGTGATTTTTCTTGTCTATACTACGTTTGGGAATTTAAGTGATAATTCTTATACTTTATTAAAACAATTTTATATGAATATGACTAAAGATAGTTTTGAAAAAGAGTGTAAAAATTTTTATAAAGGTTTAGAAGTAATTAAAGAAGAACATAAATTTGAATTACGAGATAATCCTAAGTTATTAGGAAAAATACTTAGTGAAGAATTTATTGCGGCGGATTATCGTTATGTTTTAGGAACCATTCTTGCTATTTATGCCTTTCAATATGGAAATATGAAAGATGTGATTTATTTAACTAATCATTTAGAAGAATTTAAAGATAAAAGTATTATGGAAGCGTGTGCATCTATAGGAGTATATTTAGATGACCCAGAATTTAATAATAAAGCTATGACGGCGATTGATAAGTATTTGAGTTCATTGGGTGTAAGTAAAACAAGATAATTTAAACCTAGACAATACTTCCTAATTTTTATATAATTTAGATAATAGGAGATGGTTTAGGG
>CANRME010000115.1 GCA_947631655.1 uncultured Bacilli bacterium
CAAAATGCTATTAAAAATATTCAAAAAATATTAAAATATGGTAAAATAGATAATTATATAATTTATACCTATGGTTTGTATTTATCAATGGTAGCAGGAGAGATACTAGGAATAAATAAAGCTACGGTAAATAAAATAGCTAGTAAAATTCCTATTAAGTCCAGAAATGATATAGCTATAAATAGTGAAGAAATTATGGAAGTTTTAAATTTAAACCCAGGTAAAATAATTAGTGAAATAATTAAAGACTTAGAAACAAAAATTTTAGAAGGAACTTTAGTTAATAAAAAAGAAATTTTAATTAAATACTTAAAAGATAAGGAAAGGAAGTATAAAAATGAAGAATAAATATTTTGTATATGATAGTAATTTAGTAAAAATATTACCTAGATATAATCTTTCTTTAAATGATTTTTTAGTATTAGTTTATTTAACTAATAGTTATTCTAAAGAGTTTAATGTGGAGAATATCTCTTTATATACGAATTTAGATATGGAAAAAGTTATGACTTCTTTTGATAAGCTTTTACAAACTAAGTTAGTTACTTTAGATACTTCTAAAGATTTAGAGGGTAAAATTATTGAAACTATTAATTTAGATAATTTAGAAAGAGAACTAGAAGATATAAAAAAGATAAAAGAAACTAAAGATTATGAAACAAAGATTTATGATGCGTTTGAAAGAGAGTTTGTAAGAACATTGTCTCCTACCGAATATGAGATTATTAATGCCTGGTTAGATAGTAAATATAGTGAAGAACTTATTTTAGGGGCTTTAAAAGAAGCGGTATATAACGGGGCGACGAATTTAAAATATATTGATAAAATTTTATATGAATGGCATAAAAAGGGTTATAAGACGATGGATGATGTCGAAAATAATAGAAGAAAGGAAAAAGAATTAAATAATACGGAGATATTTGATTATAATTGGTTAGAAGATGATGAATAATAATATTTGTGAAATATTAGATAAAATGTATCCGGATGCGCGATGTGAACTTATATATAATAAAGATTATGAACTTTTAATTGCAGTAGTATTAAGTGCACAATGTACAGACAAAAGAGTAAATATGGTTACTAAAGAGTTATTTAGGAAGTATGATATTTATGCTTTAGCGAAGACTGATGTTAAAGACATCGAAAGTATTATAAGACCATGTGGAACTCATGCAAGAAAAGCTCTCTATATAAAAGAGATTGCTAAGTCGTTAGTAGATAATTATGATGGTAAAGTTCCGAATGACCGAACTTATTTAGAAAGTTTACCAGGAGTAGGGCATAAAACTGCTAATGTAGTATTATCTAATTTATTTGATGTTCCAGCTCTTGCTGTAGATACTCATGTAAGTCGGGTCAGTAAAAGGTTAGGATTTGCTAAAGAAAAAGATGATGTTTTAACGATTGAACACAAACTTATGAAAAAGATATCTAAGGATAAATGGAGTAGAGTTCATCATCAATTAGTTTTATTTGGAAGGTATACTTGTAAAAGTAAAAATCCTTTATGTGAAAATTGTTTATTCACGGAATGTAAGGTAAGAAAAAAATGCTAGTTTTCTAGCATTTTTAAGATGAGCAAGTATTTCTTATATTAATGGTCTTGGTTTTAGTTTTCTTTTTACCTTTATAAGTTATGGTATATTCAATACGGTAAGTAGCTTCTTTAGAAGTATCTATAGAAGTAGTACTTACACCATCCTTGGTAATTTTTTGGGTAATAGTAACATCTCTTGTAATGTCTTTACCATAGCTATCAATTACTTTACTTACACCTTTTGGCGAATAAGAAGCGTTTTTTACTACACAACTTACATCTCCGTCAGCAAGAGTAATTGTTCCAATATCAGTAGTATCATTAGTAGTTTCTTCATCTTCGTCATCATCAATACTACTACCACTGCCGACTTTAGCAGTTACATTCATACCGGTAGAGGAAGCGGCTTTAAAGATTGAGTAAGAAGCTTTTACAGTGTAATTATGACTACCATTACTAGCGTTATTAATAGTGTAAGTAGTATCACTAGTAGAACCAATTAAATTACCATTTTCATATATATCATAAATTAAATTACCAATTTTCTGACCATTTTCAGTCATTTGATTATTATAGTATTTGGTTATAATATTACCCATCCATTTAGTATCACCAAATATGGATTTAAAATTGTTAAAGTATTCTTGTTGACTGTTTTCATCGATGGCCCATGGGGTACTAATTGGTTGCCAGCTTAGCGTAATACTGTTACCATTAACTTTTGATGTTAAGCTAGCTGGATTTTCTAAAGTTTCATATCTTTTAGAAACTTCCGTTGGTTCAGTTCCTTTTTTAAATATTTCGGTAACTCGCATATTTTCTGGAGTATTAGCACTTGGTAACATTAATGGGACAGTGTTTTTTTCTACTTCTACACTTATAATATTACTTGGTTTGTCAAATCTACTATTAGTTTTATATATTTGTTTACCAATTCTGGTCATTAAACTATTAGTCATATTAGCACCAGCAATTGCCATCGTATAACGGACATCATTAGCATCCAGTTCTGGGTATCCATACCAAAGTGCAATAGCATAATCTGGTGAGTAGGTTATACTCCAGTTATCACGAGATGCTGATGGACTCATATGATAAGCTTGAATAGTATTACCATCATAGGTACTAGTACCAGTTTTGGAAGCAATATCGGTACCACTGGTTGTAAATGATGCTCCAACGTGATTTTGGAAAGCGGTCATTAAGATAGAAGTAATCATATAAGCCGTTTCTTCACTCATAACTTTTTCTTTATGGGCTTTATTTTCTAATACTTCACCGGTATCGATAAATTCAATCTTTGTATAAGAATAAGGTTCTATATAATAACCACCATTACCAAAAGCAGCATAAGCACTGGCCATTTCTAGAGGATTAACACCATCGAAAGCTCCAACTGCGGCGGACTCATATAAGTCAGCTCCATAATCGATTCCTAAAGAATGGGCGAAATTAGCCACTTTATCTTTATCATTTTGCATGAAGGCTTGTAAAGCAGGAATATTTCTTGATTGACTTAAAGCACTACGCATTGATAACTGACCATTATAGCGGTCATCGGCATTTTTAATTACTTGACCATTAGAATAGGTCATTGGTTCATCAAAGAAGTAAGTTCCTGGACTACCATTATTATATTCTAAATATGGACCATAATCTAAAATTGGTTTAGCAGTTGAACC
>CANRME010000116.1 GCA_947631655.1 uncultured Bacilli bacterium
GATGATTTTTTCATTTTTAACCACTCATTTACTTTCATACATTATAAGTGCACTAAAACAGAATAATTGGTCTTCTCCAAATAACGCTATAGACACTTGATACTTGATATCAATTATATCACATTTAGAAGTTAAGATAAACTCATTTATTTTAGATTCTAACTCTTTCTCATGATTACAATCAAAAACCTTAACGCGCACTAGTTATTCACCTCTAGAAAAAGATACCATATAAAAAAGTAATATTTTGTCAAAAAAAGATTACTTTTAAAGAAAAAACTTTTGGTTTTCCTTTAACCAAAAGCTTAATTATTTAACAACAATATTTACTATTTTATTTTTAATAACTATTACTTTAACAATCTCTGCGTTCTTAGTAAATTTCATAACATTTTCTTCTTTTAAAGCTTTTTCTTTAACAGATTCTTCATCTTCATCTAACTTAATATTTATTGTACCACGTAATTTACCATTTACTTGAACCCCAATTGTCTTTTCTTCGGAAGCTATCTTACTTTCGTCATATTTAGGCCAAGGTTCATAAGCAATAGTTTTATCATGCCCTAAAATACTCCATAATTCTTCCGTCATAAATGGTACTAAAGGGTTAAGTAATTTTACTAAATCTAAAGCCATATATCTTGGAAATTTATCTTCTTTATAAATAGCATTTACAAAAATCATTATTTGACTAATAGCTGTATTAATATTTAAAGATTCATAATCTTCCGTGACTTTTTTAATTGTTTGGTTATAAACTTTCTCTAAGTTAGGATTGTCATCATCAGTTATTTTATTTTCTTCAGTATAAAGTCTCCATACTCTATCTAAGAACTTTTTACTTCCTAATACCGCATTATCATTCCATGGTTTATCAGCTTCTAGTGGCCCCATAAACATTTCATAGAACCTTAAAGTATCAGCTCCATATTTTTTAACTATATCATTAGGATTTACTGAATATTTTGGATAACGTTTACCCATTTTAATACCATTTGATCCTAAAATCATTCCTTGATGGACTAACTTTTGGAATGGTTCTTTAACTGGAACTAAACCTTTATCATAAAGATAGTTATTCCACATTCGCGAATATAATAAGTGCCCTACCGCATGTTCTGGTCCTCCAACATATAAATCAACAGGTAACCAATGTTTTAGAAGCTTGGAATCGGCGAATTCCTTATCATTATGCGGATCGATATATCTTAAGAAATACCAAGATGAACCAGCTGAACCAGGCATCGTAGAAGTTTCTCTTTTCGCTTTTTTACCATCGATTGTAACATTTACCCAATCACTAGCAGCTTCTAATGGCGAAGCACCAGTTTTAGATGGCGCATAATTAGATAGTTTTGGTAATTCTAAAGGTAACTCCGAATCTGGTAAAGATGCAGAAGTGCCATCTTCAAAATGAACGATAGGAATTGGTTCGCCCCAATATCTTTGACGAGCAAAAATCCAGTCCCGAATCCGATAATTAACTTTTTTAGTGCCAGCATGATGTTCTTCTAACCATTTAATCATTTCGTTTATCGCCGTTTCTTTGTCCATACCATTTAAGAATTCAGAATTAATGTGAATACCATCGCCGACCATAGCTCCAGGATTAGTAACATATTCTAAAGTTTTAGCATGTAATTCATCTTTTACTTCACTTAAGGTATCACGAGAAACCCATTCTACGTCAAACGCTTCATCATCATCTAGTTCTTGGTTATCTTTTTTATTACTCTTTAATTTAAACATAAAGCCAGTACTTTCAATATTAAAGTATTTATCTTTATTATAAGCATAGTAATGATGATTAATTTTTGGAGTTTCACAAACTAGTTCTAGATCACTATAACCAGTTTCTTCTTTTATTTCTCTTAAAGCACAGTCTAAGGCTGTTTCATCACCTTTAATAGTTCCTCCAACAAATAATCTTCCCCCCTTTTCATGCCAGTTGATAGTTAAGTATTTATCATTTGCTTCATCATAAACAACCGCAACGATACTATTCTTTTTAGTTTCATCTTTATGAGGTTTACCAGTTACTTCTTCTAATACTTGAATAATAGGAATGTTAAATTTTTTAGCAAATTCATAGTCACGTTCATCGTGTGCCGGTACGGCCATAATAGCACCGGTACCATAACTAGCTAAAACATAATCACTAATATAGATAGGAATCTTCTTACCATTAACTGGATTAATAGCATAACTACCAATAAATACCCCAGTTTTATCCTTATTAAGTTCCGTTCTTTCTAAGTCGGATTTCGTAGCACATAATTCTTGATATTCTTTTACTTCTTTTTCCTTGTCTTTTGTAGTTATTTTAGGAACTAATTCATGTTCAGGAGATAAGACACAGTAAGTCGCTCCAAATAAAGTATCACAACGGGTGGTAAAGACAACAAATTTGTAATCAGTGTCAGCTACTTTAAATTTTACTTCTGCACCAATACTTTTTCCAATCCAGTTTCTTTGAATTTCTTTAGTTGATTCTGGCCAGTCGATAGTATCTAAACCACTTAAAAGTTTTTCAGCATAAGCGGGAATATCAATTACCCATTGTTTCATATTCTTTCTAATTACCGGGTAACCGCCTCTTTCACTTTTACCATTAATGACTTCATCATTTGATAAAACGGTGCCTAATTCTTCACACCAGTTAACGGGCATATCAACATATTTAGCTAAACCATCTTCATATAGTTGTTTAAAAATCCATTGAGTCCATTTATAATAACTAGGATCAGATGTTGATACTTCTCTATCCCAATCGAAAGAGAACCCTAACATTTTTAATTGTTTACGGAAAGTTTCGATATTTTCATTAGTAAATATAGCGGGATGATTACCAGTTTTGATAGCGTATTGTTCAGCAGGTAAACCAAATGAGTCGAAGCCCATAGGATGCAATACATTATAACCTTGCATTCTTTTCATTCTACTAACCACATCAGTAGCAGTATAACCTTCAGGATGCCCAGCATGTAACCCTACTCCAGAGGGATAAGGGAACATATCTAAAGCATAAAATTTTGGTTTAGAAAAATCATAAACATCCGTTTTAAAAGTTTTATTCTTTTCCCAATATTCTTGCCATTTCTTTTCAATTTCACTAAA
>CANRME010000117.1 GCA_947631655.1 uncultured Bacilli bacterium
ATGCTAATAATTAACTTAAAAGTGTTTTATTTAAAATTAATATATGCTATAATGTTATAGATGGTGATTCGTATGAAAAAGAAAAATTTAATTATATTTAGTATTATTTCTTTTTTATGTTTTATAGAAAAATCCTATGCTTTAACGGCGACTGTAGAGGTTGGAAAAACTTCTAGTCAATCAATTCCTGGTAATTGTACTTATTCTGATAATAATGGTCACGATTATTTTGACCTTAAACCATTAAGTGATGGATCAGGAACTAATGTATCTTGTAAAAAAGTAACAAATGGGGAGGTTAGTATTAGTTGTTCCTCTACTGAAAACTCTATAGCTGATTCTGCATCTTCTGTAAAATGTGTCCCTGCTACTAACGAAGCTACTAAAATCGAAACTAATGCTTCTCCTTGTACACAAGAAAAGCCTTGTTTTAGAGGAACAAGTTGTACAGTTACAGATAGTAGTGTATTAAGCTCTATTGGACCTGCAAGTATAAATAATACAGTTTATACTCAATATGCTTGTCAAAAAAATGGAATTACTAGAGTGACTTGTAACTATAATGGGGCAACTGAATCTACTTCATTTTCTTGTACGGGAATGGAAGAAGAAATTACTTATGATGTAATATTAGATGGGAACTGTATATCAAGAGGAAGTAGCATACAATTTAAAGGCCATCCTTCTACCGATAAAACTGGTTTTGTGTGTTCTAAACCAAAAGAAAATGCTATTGCAACTATAGAATGTACTTTATCAAATGGTCATATTAAATTTTATGGTAATTATAATTGTTCTAATGGGACATATCAAGATAATGAAGGTAATAATTTAACTGGTGGAGTACTCAATAATAATGAAAATAATAATGAAACGGGAAATGAGCCATCTAGTGAAACTTTAAAACATTTTTGTGATGTTAACGAAAATCCTGATGTCATGCGTGCTTTTAAAGCAGGTGGTTTAGCTTTAAATATTTTAAAAATTATGATACCCATTTTATTAATTATTTTAGGTGGTATTGATTTTGCCCAAGCGGTAATTAGTAGTGATGAAAAACAAATTAGTAAGAGTACAATGAAATTAGTTCAAAGAGTAATTGCGGGCATAGCCATCTTCCTTGTTCCAACCCTTGTTGAATATGTATTCGATTTGGTTGATACTAATGCAACAAATAGATATAAAAACTGTTATGAGTGCTTACTTGATGTAAGTAAATGTCCAGAAATACCTAAAGTAGGAGAGAATAGATAATATGTTAAATAATCTTTCTAATACTTTTTTAACTTTTATAATATATAGTTTTATTGGCTACATCGCCGAAGTAATTTATGCTACTATCTATTATAAAAAAATAACAAATCGTGGATTTTTATTCGGTCCATTATGTCCTATTTATGGAGTAGGAGCGATATTAATTATCTTTACGATGACGAGGTATTATCGTGATCCCGTAGTAGTATTTGTCTTTGGAACGATTATTACATCCTTAGTAGAATATTATACTAGTTATATCTTAGAAAAGTTCTTCCATAATAAATGGTGGGATTACTCTGACAAATTTGGTAATATCAATGGCCGAATTTGTTTATTTAATTCCTTATTATTTGGAGTAGGAAGTTTATTAATTATTTATGTAGCTAATCCTTTAGTTGTAAATTTTTTGCATATTTTTAATCAACATACTTTAAATATTAGCGCTTTAATTTTATTTATTATTTTCCTAATTGATTGGATTGCTTCCATGATGATTGCTTATAACTTAAGACATCGTATTATTATTGCGGAAGAATTAAAAAGTGAAAAAATAAAAATGTTACCTAGCTTACTTAAAAATAAATATGCTAAAGAAATTGCGAAATTAAAATTACATAGTAATCGCTTATTTAAGTCATTTCCAAATATAAATAATTTTGGTAAAGAGCTAGATTTAGTTAATAAATGGAGTTTGGAAAGTAAAAAGAAGCATAAGAAAAGAACTAAGAAAAATTAGTTCTTTTTGCGATTTATACCTAACATTCCTCCTAAAACACTACTCATTAAAAGCAATAAATAATAAATTAATAAAGATATTTTAAAGTTTCTTAAAAATATTAAATTAAAAATTATTAAGATAGCTATAAAAATAAGTCCAATTTTAAGTCCTGCTAAATAACCTTTACTTTTACTTATCTTACCATTTTTAAAGCCAAGAAAGAAGAACCAAATAATAATCATAAATAAAATTATACTACCAATAGATTTGTAACCAATATTAGTAAAATAATATATTAAACTTAAAATAAGTGAAATAATACTAATATAAATTAAAGAGTAACCAAATAATTTTAAATAATTAATAAATTTTTTTATATCCCATCACCTAATAAGATATATGATTAAAAATATTATTTTATGTTCATAATAATTATAGGTGATTATATGGGTGATTTACTTAATGTTTCTTTAAAAACAGCCTTCTTTTATTTCTTTATTGTTTTTGTTTATCGACTTATGGGGAAAAGGGAAGTCGGTCAGTTAGGTATTATTGATTTAATCGTTTCTATCTTAATAGCAGAATTAGTAGCAATTAGTATTGAAAATTTATCTAAACCAATTACACATACGATTTTTCCTATTTTAGTTTTAGTTATCTTAGAAATATCTCTAGCTTTTGTCTCTGTAAAATCAAGAAAAGTACGTTCCTTCTTTGGTGGTAAACCTTCAATTATTATTAATAAAGGAGTTATAAATTATCAAGAAATGATTAAACAAAGATATACTATTGATGATTTATTACTGCAATTACGTCAACAAAATGTTAAAAGCATTGAAGAAATAGAATATGCTTTTCTAGAAAATAATGGTAAATTATCTATTTTTAAATATAATTTTTTAGGTTTACCAGGTAATTTTCCACTACCTATAATAGTAGATGGTGAAATTCAACATACTACTTTAAAAAATATTTATAAAAGTGAAAAATGGGTAAGAGATACCCTTACTAAAGAAGGCTTAAAACCAGAAGATATATTCTATGCTTTTTATAAAAAAAATAAAATGTATATAATAAAACATTGATTTTTATTGACGGGGGGGGGGTGTAAAATGATAAGATATACACATAAGGTAG
>CANRME010000118.1 GCA_947631655.1 uncultured Bacilli bacterium
TATACTACTGTAGATAAATTCTATAGTAAAGATATTCAAATATCTTTATATGTAGATGGAGAAAAAGATACCACATCAGAAACTTTTCCAGATAAAGAAAGTGGAAAGATATTTTCGCATATAACATGTGAAAATGGAGGTAGTGGAGTATTTGATAATACGAAATGGGAACTAGAATTAAAAATAACGAAACAAGATAAATGTAATGTATACTTTATAACAGGAAACTTACCAAATCCCCCAGAATTATATCAAGGAATGATACCAGTAGTATATGATGAAGCAGGAAATGTATATGTAGCAGATGTAGATAGTGATTGGTATAATTATCAAGACCATAGATGGGGGAATGCAGTATTAGTAGATAATACCAAAGAAGGAGTAACAGAAAAATATTTTGATGAAAACAATAATATAAATCCAGAAATAGTAGGTAAGAAAATACCAATGGACGAAATACTGCAAATGTATGTATGGATACCAAGATATAAATACAAAATATTTAGTTTAGGAACTACTGATACCCCAGAACAAATTATAGAAATAGCATTTGAAAAAGGCGATGAATCAACTGGAGATTTTGAATGTACATATGAAGTTAGTGCAGGAACAGTAAAAGAAGATTGTTCTGGAATTGCGATAGGTAAATGGTATACCCATCCCGCCTTTACTTTTAAAGGAACAACCGAAGAAAGTGGAACTGAACTCCCAGGCATATGGGTAGGAAAATTTGAACCAAGTGATGCAAAAGATCCTACTGGTAGAATTCATAACAATATTCAAGATTTGACTATATTACCAGGGAAAACAAGTATGGTTAACAAAAGTATATCCATAGCATTTTATGCCGAACAAGCATTAAATGATGAAGGAAATAAATATAATTTAAGTGCAACTGAAGTAGATACCCGTCCAATGAAGAATATAGAATGGGGCGCGGTAGCATATCTAACCTTAAGTAAATATGGAATATATACAAATGATGAAGAAGGTTGTGTAATAGAAGGAATGAACAAAACCAATTGTCAAATATGGATAAATAATACTGCTCAAGGAACTACAGAAAATTATGGAGGAACATATACTGGTTGTGTAGGTGACTCGGTTGGAGCCGAAAGACAATGGAATACAGAATCAAACCAACCAGCTCAATGTGACCCAGATAAAAGATGGAATACTGGAGGAGTCAAAGCTTCAACAACAGGAAATATGTATGGCATATATGATATGAGTGGTGGAACATGGGAGATATTGATGGGCGTTATTGTTAATAAGGAAGATTCTGGAGTATATATAGCAAGTAGCGGATTTACTGATGATTCAGGTCAAGAAACTTCTCTACCAAATTCTAAGTATTATGATTTATATACATTTGGAGACACATATGAAACTCCAGGAAGGGGACACTTCGGAGATGCAACCAAAGAACCTCTATCTCGTTTCGGACAGGAATATGGTGCATGGAAGTGGAAATATTCAGGTTTCCCTTACGTTGATTCTACCAGTATCACACCATGGTTTACACGTGGGGGTGATTATTGTTGGCGCGGTGCTACTGGAGTTTTAACTATGTCATATCATACAGGTGAGTTAAGTTGGAATAAATCCTTCCGTTCAGTTCTATCAGCTGCTTAATATTTTCAGATAAGAATTATTTAATCGTAAAGCGTTTATTATTAATGCTTTTTTTCTTTAATAATTTAAGGTATAATATATATAGGAAGTGTTATTAATGAATAAAACAGTACGTAAAATTTTATATATTATTGCTTTTACTTTAGCTATTGGAGCATTTATATATCTTGGCGATTTAGAATATGGTGATGAAAAGAAAATTTTATCCGATAGTGAGAAATTTGCTAATGAGTATAATATATCTAAAGAAAATCCTTTTATATATATAAATTCTAAAAAAGTATTAGAACTATTAGATAATGGTAGTGGTTATTTACTTATAGGATTTAGTAGTGATGATTGGACTAAAAATTATGTTAAATATCTATCTGAAGTATTTAATGATTCTGATATTAAAGAAGTCTACTACTATGATGTTTTAAAAGATCGTACCGAAATGACAAAAAATTATGAAAAAATTCTTACTAAATTAGAAGATTATTTAGTAAACACAGATGCCAAAGAATCATATCTATTTGTACCTAAATTTTTAGTTATAAAAGATGGGGTAGTTATTTATGAAAATGACCGTACCGCTTTAGTAAAGGGTAAAATTACTCCTGAAGAATATTGGACTGCTAATAATATTTTAGATTTTAAAAACGAGATAAGTGCTAATTTAATGTTAGAAAGTGAGATAATAAATGGATAGATTAGAAAAAAGTAAAGCTAGTTTTATATTCTTTATTTTAATTATTATTGTTTTATTAATTGGAGGAGCTTATTTAATCAAGAATATTAGTAAAAAAGAAGAACCAATTGTTGAAAAAAGTATTAAATTAGATGAAGATAAAGATTATGTGTACAACGAAAGTAATGAATGCTTAAGTGTCTTAATTCCTATTTGTTACCCTCAAATTAAAATAAATATCGATAGTGATGATGCCAGAAAAGTAGAAAAAACCTTAAATGATAATATGGACAAACTAGATCGAAGTTATACTAAAATTAGTGAAACAGATACTACTGGGGAAGAACTATTATATAACTATAATGATATTTATAGTGCTAAAGTTATAAATTATGCGAATCATGCTTCCGCTTATGTTTTAAGTTTAGCAGTTACATCTTATGATTACTACGCTACCGCTGATTATCAAAATGAAGAAATTGCTGTATATAACTTTGATTTAAAAACCGGTAAATTATTAGAAAATGAAGAAGTTTTAAATTTATATAATTTAACAATTGATGATGTCATCAAAAAAATTAATAACGAAAATATTACAGAGTTAGATTCATATAATATAATGGTTGATGAAAACAATAATTTAGTTATCGATTATGTTGCACATAACGAAAATATTAATTATAATAATAGTATTACAATTTATAGATAGGAGATATTATGGATATTAAAGAAATTGAACAAAAAATG
>CANRME010000119.1 GCA_947631655.1 uncultured Bacilli bacterium
ATATAATATATCTTCTAAAGCTGATATTTTCTTTGAAACATCTCCTCCGGAAACAAGATTTTTTATATCTTCTTGAACCTTTTCAAAATCATTTAAAATATAACATAAAGCAATTAACATATCAGTTTCTATTTCCATAAACAAAACCTCCAATAACGCTTTTTATTTTATACCAATTAAGTTTACTAGTCAAATTTTACTTTTCTTTAACTGCTTCTAGATAATTAATATATTCTTTATCCTTAAACTTCATTTGATATTCAGTTCTAGGGCTTACTATATCACTATGTTCTAAATCTAGTGAAACATTTTTTAAAGTGTAACCATATTCACTTAAACTAGTTAGAGAATAAGCAAATAAATCTTTATTATCCGTTTTCATAATAATATGAGGCTTGCCGGTAAAAATACTATCATATAAACTTAAAAAGTTAGATGAAGTAAGACGTCTTTTAATTTGTCTTTTTTTAGGCCATGGGTCACTAAAATTTAAATACAAAGTATCTATTTCTTTTCCTATAACATCTAATATGTTTCGAGCATCCATTACGAGTATCTTAACATTCGATACACCTTCTAACTTTACACAAGCACGACATACTATCGAATCATATCTTTCAATCCCAATAAAATTAATATCTGGATACATCTTACTCATAGCTAGTAAAAAGTCTCCCTTTCCCATACCTATTTCTAAGTGTATTGGATTATCATTACCAAATAAAATATGTAAATTGTCTTTACAATTATTTACATCTTTTACAATCACTTTACTGTTTTCTAGTATTTCCTTTGCATTTTTAACATTTCTTATCCGCATTTTATTTCACACTCACTTCTTTAAAACATATACTTAATATAGAGGAGGAACAAAGATGAGAAAAGACCGTAATACTTTCTTCCAAGGTTCAACTATGACTGAATCTTACATGCCCAATATGGTTCCCAACCAAGTAAATTATAATAACATGCCTGGATACCCCGGACCATATCAACAAACCGAATCCCATCAATCTTTCTATACTGGTGCTGCTCCCACTAATTTTAATAACAACTCTAATTATACCGATTTAGAAAATCGTATCTCCAAACTAGAAAGAGAAATCAATCGAATTAATAATCGTCTTAGTAAATTAGAAAGTAATAATAATATTACCACGGAATATAACACTAACATGTATATGGTTTAATTCTTACTCTTAGGAGTAAGTTTTTTTATTATTTTATTAAAATACCCTTTGCCCAATATTTCTTCAATAAGTCCCATTTTATAAGCAACTCCAAAATATGTTGCTGCTCCAATAATGGTTATAAAAGCAACATATAAAACATTAACTAATTTACTAACACTAGTAATCGGAATTAAAAGTCTTATCGCTAAAATAACTATTAACATAATTGCATTAGGTACTAAACATCTTAAAAATATTTTAACTGTCTTCCCATAGGTAATATTATTATTCTTATGTAAATTATGTAAAGCAATAAAGGAAGATAATAAATATCCAATAATGGTACTAACTACTGCTCCAAAGAAAGCTGGTATAAATGTTTTACTAAACAAATACATTAACACAATATTTAATATTAAATTAACTATAAATCCTACACTACCTGAAAAATAAACTAACTTAAATTTATTTAAACTTTGTAAAGTAGAACCGGTTATCATATAGAAGTTTAAAGCAACACTTGCCCATACGCTTATTGAAAGTACTAAAGTACCAATATGACTTTCGCCATAGAATATCGTCCATACAGGTTTTGCGAGTACCGTAAGTCCAATGGCCATCGGTATCGAAATAAAAATTATCATTTGTAGCGCTTTATTAAGTTTATTTGCTACTTCATCCCATTTTTTTAACGTAAAAGCATTTACAATTGTGGGAATTAAACTTACCGTCATTCCCATCGCGACACTCGTAATAACCATCCCAATTTTTGGTGCCCACGTGGTAATTGATGTCGCAATAAACTCCACATCCGTTCCTTTAAATCCTAAGAAATCCAGCATCCTTAGAATACTTAACATATCTGTAAATCCATAAATACTGGCAATCGTATTAATTATAATAAACGGAATCGCATAACTAAATATTTTCTTAACAATTTCTTTATCAGTAACTTTATCTTTTTTCTTGGTTTCTACAAGACCTAAATTTTTTCGTTCGTCTCGCATTTTATATAAAATATAACCATACGCTACTAAACCACCAATAAATGCTCCTAAAACGGCGATTTTTACTCCTATTCGATAATCGGTATGTAAAATGCAAATGCTTAAATAACTACCTATTAATATAACCGCGATTCTTACTACTTGTTCAATAACATTACTAACAGAAGAAATATTAATTATATTGTGTCCTTGTAAAAAACCTTTGGTGATACTATAAAAAGGAACAACTAGAATAGCTAAGGAAATAAGTCTTATAACACTAGCAACATCAGCATAAGTATTACCGCCCTCTAAGCTTCCAATAATAAGTTTCCCTATCGGTTCAGCGAATATAAATAGTAATAAAAATATCGCTATAGCAATAATACTAACTACTTTTTTACTTATTTTATAAGCTCTTACTTTAGCTTCTTCCATCCCGAGGGTATGATACTCATTAATTATCTTACTAATTGCTAGGGGAATCCCGGCGGTCGAAATATCTAAAAACATTACATAAATACTATAAGCATAAGCATATAAGGCACTACCATTCTTTCCAATAATCGCATAAAAAGGAATAACATATAACATTCCTAATATCTTTACAATAAAGACTGATAATGTTGCAATAATCGTACCTTCTATAAAAGATGATTTTTTCATTTTTAACCACTCATTTACTTTCATACATTATAAGTGCACTAAAACAGAATAATTGGTCTTCTC
>CANRME010000120.1 GCA_947631655.1 uncultured Bacilli bacterium
GCATACTTAGAAAACTATAATCAAAATGATAATCCAATATCTTTATTTACAACAATTAAATATCAACTACCTTATGCCATACCAGCGGGAATACTTTTATTAATTGTCTTGGTAGTTTGGTTTATTATTGGTCTTCCATTAGGTATTGGAGGAGTAAGTATATTATAATATAATTTTTACAATAAATAACAATTTACAGTAGACAAATTATTGACTAATAGCTATAATTATAAGTAGAGATACCATGTGGTGTTTTATTTCCTCTGGTTCGTTTATAAAAAATATAAATAGAATAGGAGGTAATGCATATGAAGAAGGTAAGAACAGGAGGTTTTTGGCATCGACTCTTTAGTTATGCTGGTCGTAATACTTACATTACTTGCTTATATACTAAACGACAAAAATAAAACACCCTAACTAGGGTGCAACCTTTTCAAACGAACAATGAAATGAGTCACCACATAGGAAAATGGTATCTCTTTTTTCGTTCCTACATATATTATATACACAAATTTACTAAAAATGCAATATTAAATTATAGTGTGTTGGTATTTGACAAAATTATACTTGACAAGATACTTTTTTTATGATACTATAACCGTGCTTTTTGAAAGGGGAGTTTAAAATGAAAAATAATAATGAAGAAATGTTAATTTCTGAAGAAGAAAGCAAAAGAAGAGTTAAAGGTGCTTGTATAGGAATAGCAAGTATAGCTTTAATAGGTTTATGTATTCAAGGAATTGAAGTATGTGAAAGAAATATAGATCATGTAAATGAGTATTGTCCATTAAATGGTATTTTAGGAGTAGAACATCAAATAGAAAAAATTGATGCTATGGGTGGATATTCTGCTTATTTATTAGATGATGAATATTATAAAGGTGATGTTTTATTTAAAGAAACTGTTAATCCATATACATACGAAACAAAAGAAGGTTCATATCTTGTTGCTCCAGAAGGATATGTTTTAGAAGGGGATAAAGCCGTAAGAACTACTATAAGTTCTGATAAAATAACTTATGTTGGGGATGATGCCATAGTTGTTACTCAAGATAAAGATATAATGATTACCAAAGCTGATAATGGAGATTATACACTATCTTATGTAGATATAACACCTGAACCAATAAAAGTATTAGGTAGAAATTTAGTATTAGATATTCCTAAAAAATAATATGGAAAAATTAGAATTTGAAGTTACTAATAGTTTAGGTAACAAAATTAAATGTGAAGTTATTGCGACTTATCATGATAGGGAAACTAATAAAGATTATATGGTATATACTGATAAAACTTTAACAGAAGATAACAAATTAAAAATATATCATACCGTTTATGAACAAGTTGGTAATAGTATAAAATTAATTGATTCAGATGACCCAAAAGATAAAAAGATTGGGTTAGAATTAATAAATGAAATATTAAAAATATTAGGAAATAAATCCTAATTTTTTTAAAACTTTATCTATTGAAAATAAATATAAAATGTGATATTATGTATTTAGTGAAGGGAACTTCATAAAATAAAAAAGGAGCATTTTAGTTTTGATACGCTAGAATGCCTACCTGATTATGGTATTGGCATTAAATCCCTACAAAGATTTAGTGTCGTTTTCTTTTATTGTATTTTTAATATTGAAATCAATATTATCAACAATACTAAGATTACGATTATGTTTTCTAAAACATTTTTTAAAGATGTTCTTTTCCGCATAATCATTACCACCTTTCCTTTTAGGAGGTGGTAGACACTCCAGCAACTATAATGATCCTAGAATTGATTATACTCTTGTTTGCAGCAAATAACAAGTTATTTTTAGAAAATTAAAAAACAATTGAAAGATAATTGTTTTTTTTATATAATAATTTTATAAGTTAAGGAGGAATGGTTTATGTCTTTAAAAGCAGGGATTATTGGGTTACCTAATGTTGGTAAGTCAACATTATTTAATGCTATTACGAAGAAGAATATTTTAGCAGCAAATTATCCTTTTGCAACAATTGATCCGAATGTGGGGATTGTAACAGTACCAGATAGTAGATTAGAATTTTTAGAAAATTTATATGTTCCGGAAAGAACAATACCGACAACTTTTGAATTTACAGATATTGCAGGTTTAGTTAAAGGAGCAAGTAGAGGTGAAGGTTTAGGTAATAAATTCTTATCCCATATTAGAGAAGTTGATGCCGTGGTGGAAGTAGTGAGATGTTTTGATGATGCGGATATTATTCATGTTGAGGGTGGAGTAGACCCAATTTGTGATATAGAAATAATCAGTGTAGAATTAATTTTAGCGGATTTAGAAATCGTTGAGAACAGAATTGGGAAAATTGAAAAGAAAGCTGAGACTACGAAAGATAAAGATACCGTATTAGAACTTAATGCTTTAACTAAAGCGAAAAAATCTTTAGAACAAAATATTCCTCTAAGGCAAGTAGAACTCTCAGAAGATGAATTAGAAGCCATAAAATCATTTAATTTTATTACTTTAAAGCCGCTAATTTATGTAGCTAATGTTAATGAAGATGATGCGGTTTTAGGAGAAAATGATTATACCAAAAAAGTTAAAGAATATGCTGCTCAAGATAAAGCAAGCGTTATTGTTATGTGTGCAAAAATGGAAAGTGAATTAGTGGAATTAAGTGAAGAAGAAAGAAAAGTATTCTTACAAGATTTAGGAATAGAGCATGCGGGATTAGATAAACTAATTTTTGCAACTTATAATCTTCTAGGATTAGAAACATTTTTTACGGTTGGAAAAGATGAAGTAAGAGCATGGACTTTTAGAAAAGGGATGAAAGCCCCTGCTTGTGCGGGGATTATTCATAGTGATTTCGAAAGAGGATTTATTAAAGCGGAAGTAACTAGTTTTAATGATTT
>CANRME010000121.1 GCA_947631655.1 uncultured Bacilli bacterium
ATATTTTCATATATATCTTGTTCATGTTTAATTGTATCTACTAAAAACATTTTATCTTCTTTATAATTTTTTAATCCACGCATATAATATGTTTTATCTTTATCTAACACGATAAAAGGCATTATATTATTTTTTAAACATTCTTTAAACATAATCATTCTACCAACCCGTCCATTACCATCACCAAATGGATGAATGAGTTCAAAGCGATAATGAAAATCAATTATATCTTCTAGTGTTACTTCTTTTATTTTATGATATTCTTTTAATAAGTCATCTAGATCATTTTCAACATCCTCTGGTGCTGAGGTATTAATCACATTAATTAAACCAATTTTATTTGGTACTACTTTAAACCCTCCAACATTATAACGAGGATTTTCTTCATCGGTTGTATTTCGTTTAAGTATTTTATTCATATTTATTATAATTTCTTTAGATAGTTTTTTGTCTATAATATCTAAACAATAATCAAAAAGGCGAAAATGATTTTTCATTTCTATTAAATCATCTAATTTAATGGCATCATCACTTTTAGGAATAAAAGAATCAGTTACAAATATTTCTTCGGTTTCATCTTCACTTAATTTACTACCTTCAATTTTATTGGAATTATAAGCAAAATTAACTTGGGAGTAATGATAAATATTTCCTTTAAATTTTGTTTTTCTTTGTTCTACTAATTCTTTTTTTAATTTAGCTATTTCCATTTAAATCATCCTTAATTAATTTAATTATAGCATTAAAGATATGAAAAAACAAAGTTAATTTCCCAGAAGTAGTTTAATAGTACTGCCTACTTCAGTGTAAAATTCGGCACTAGGAGATTGATAGATTACGGTGTCTCCTTCGCCTGAATATTCTACTTTAAAATCTTGTAAAGCCTTTTTGGCATCATTAGCACTTAGGCCTACAACATTAGGTAATACTTTATACTTAACATCTAACCATTGGTATTCTTTAGGCATTACTTCTTTAGTTTTAGGTATATCTTTAATATCAATAATATTATTTAAAACATTTTTTGCTATTGGAGCCGATACAGTTCCTCCATATTGGGTAACTCCTTTAGGGTAATCGACAGCCACATAAACTACGTAATCAGGGTCATCAGCGGGCATAAAACCCATAAAAGATAAAATATAATTTCCTACCATATAAGAACCATTTTGAACTTTTTGAGCGGTTCCGGTTTTACCTCCTACCCGATAATTTTCGATATAAGCGTTTCTTCCAGTACCATTAGCAACCACACTTTCTAGAGCATATCTTACCATTTTGGAAGTTTCTTCACTTATAACTCTTCTTTTTTCAACTGGTTCATTATAGATTATCGCATCATTGGTTTCGGGGTCACTTATCGATTTGACGACATAAGGTTGATATAATATACCACCATTAATAGCGGCGGAGACAGCAGTTACTTGTTGAATAGGTGTAACACTTATTCCTTGACCAAAAGCGGTGGTAGCAAGCTCAACATTCCCTATTTTATTTACATCAAACATAATTCCTTTAGCTTCACCATTTAAGTCAATATCAGTTTTTTCGCCAAAACCAAATTTATCGATATAAGAGAATAATTTTTCTTTACCTAGTTTTAAACCTAATGCTACAAAACCGGGGTTACATGAGTTTTCGACTACTTGTAAAAAAGTTTGAGCACCATGGCCGCCACCTTTCCAACAATGAATAGTTGCTCCATCTACTTTTGTTGACCCACCATCATAAAAAGTATCTTTAAAAAGATTTACCGTATTTTCTTCTAAGGAAGAAGCGAGCGTGATAATTTTGAAGGTCGAACCGGGTTCATATGTCATCCATATGGGAAGATTTCGGTTTCGCACTTCTACCGAAGCACTTAAATAATCGTTTGCATCAAATGTCGGACGAGAAGCCATAGCTAATACTTCGCCGGTTTTCGGATCCATTACTAAAATTAAAGCATGTTCGGGATTATACTTTGTTACGGCATTATCTAGTTCTTTTTCGACAGCTAACTGAATATCTAAATCAATTGTTAAAGTTAAGTTCATCCCACTTGTTGGGGGATTATATATCTCATTTAATTTAAGTCTTCCCCCCTTACTATCTGAAAAATATTTTATCGCCCCATCACTACCAGTTAAATACTCATCATACATAAGCTCTAAACCTGATAAACCTTGATTATCAATACCAACAAATCCTAGAGTATGTGCAAGTAAGGTATTGTAGGGATAATTTCTTTTACTTTCTTTTAATAAATAAACTCCATCATAACCTAATTCATCAATTTTATTAGCTGTTTCATAATCTAATCCTCTTCCTTCCGGGTGAACTCTTTCAATCGAGGTTTTTTTGCTAACATGGGCTAACATATTTTCATAATCGGTATTTAATATTTCTGCTAAATCCTTAGCTACTTGTTCTTTATTACTAATTTGATTAGGAATCAAAACTAAAGAAGTTGTGGTAATATTTTCTGCTAACACTTTTCCATTACGATCAAGAATTAAACCTCTATCAGCGGTAATAGGTAAATTTCTACTCCATAAGTCTTCTGCTAAATCGCTTAATTTATTGTACTCAAAAACTTGAATGTAAAATACTTTCCCAATAATTAATAACAAAAGTATTCCAACAATTAAAAGAACATATCTTATTCTTATATGTTTATTTCTAAAAAACATATATATCACCACTAAATTTTATTTAGCTAATATTAAAAAAATTCTACTATTTTAAGTAGAACTATTTCTCTTTTTTCTTTTTATCTAAATTTTTATTTACAAATCTTACTTTAACCCCTCTTACTCTACCAAATTGTTTTCTTACACCTTCTGGTAAATTCTTTTTAATAGTTTT
>CANRME010000122.1 GCA_947631655.1 uncultured Bacilli bacterium
GTAATCTATTGTATTGGAGAAACTAAAGAAGAAAAAGAACGTAATAAAACGATGGTGGTTTTGGAACGCCAAATTGGGATAGTATTAAATAATTTTACCCATAGCGAGTTAGAAAATATCATCATCGCTTATGAACCCGTTTGGGCGATAGGTACTGGTACTAAAGCTACTAATAGTACTATTTATGAAGTAATAAGTTTCATAAAGAAATTAATAAACGATTATTATGAAATAGATATTCCAGTTTTATATGGGGGAAGTATTAATAGAGATAACATTAAAGAATTAGAAGAAATAACTAATTTAGACGGTTACCTAGTAGGTAATGCTTGCTTAGATATTAACCATTTAAAAGACATAATCTTAGAAATAGAAAAGTAAAATTCTATGTAAATAACTACATTTTAACAAATATTTACATTATTCGACATAACAAGACAATATATTTTCTAGTATTTTGTCTTTTTTACTTTTATAATTAAAATGCGTGCAGTAAAAATAGAATAATAAGGAGACAATAATGAAAGATGCAATTAAAGTACTTGTTGTCGATGATAATGTATCTTCAGTAAGTGCTATAAGTAAGTATTTTAGTAGTCACGCAGTAATCAAAGTAGTAGATAGTGCTAATGATGGAGAAGAAGCACTTAAAAAATTACGAAGTAAAGAATATGATGTAATTTTACTCGATCTAATTATTCCTAAAATAGATGGTTTAGAAGTATTAGATATTATGAGTAAAGAACATATTAAAGGCAAAGTAATTGTTTTAACAAGCTATAGTAAAGAAGAAACCATAAGAAGAGTAAGTGATTATGGCATAAATTACTATATGTTAAAACCCTTTGATTTAAAACTTTTAGAAAAAAGAATAACGGAAGTAGTGAGTGAGCCAGATGTCGTACATAAGAAAGTTAGTAATAAACTTGATTTAAAAGTAAGCAAAATGTTACATAACTTAGGAGTGCCATCTCATATAAAAGGTTATCAATATATTAGAGATAGTATAATTATGATGTATGAAAATCCTAAATATTTAGGAGGCATTACTAAAGAGTTATACCCAGATATTGCTATGAAATATGAAACTACTCCTTCCAGAGTAGAAAGAGCTATAAGACATGCTATTGAAGTTAGTTGGAATAGAGGAGATTACGAATTAATGGAAGAGATATTTGGTAACTCTGTTGATTATGATCGTGCTAAACCAACTAATAGTGAATTTATTGCTACTGTAACGGATAAAATAAGAATGGAAGGAGTAGGAGAACTCCAAACGGTATAGGAACTAGAAATAGTTTCTTTTTCATTACGAAAAAAGTGCACAAGTGCACAAAATTCGTAATGTTTTGTTGACTTTCCCTATAAATGGTGATATTATTAGATTACGAAAAAAGTGCACAAGTGCACAAAATTCGTAATGGAGGTTCACATGGAAATAAAAAGAGACTATTATTTAAATAAATTAATTAATGCTCAAAATAATGGACTTATTAAAATAGTTACAGGTATAAGAAGATGCGGTAAATCATATCTGTTAAATAATATTTTTTATAATTACTTAATTAATAACAATGTAAATAAATCTCATATCATCACCGTTTCATTAGATGATGTTGAAAATGAAGAACTATTAGATCCTAAAGCTTTAAGTAAATATTTAAAAGATAAAGTTAAAGATGATAAAAAATATTATATTATATTAGATGAAGTTCAATTAGTACCTAATTTCGAAGCTGTCTTAAATGGACTATTAAAAATAAATAATGTTGATATCTATGTAACTGGTAGTAATTCTAGATTTTTATCTAGTGATATAGTTACGGAATTTAGAGGTCGTGGTTTTGAAATTAGAGTTTATCCATTATCTTTTCAAGAGTTTTATTCTGTATATGATGGTGAAGTAAGTACTGCTTGGGAAGAATATTGCAAATATGGTGGACTTCCTTTAGTAGCATTACAAAATACTATTGAAGCTAAAATAGAATATCTTAACAATCAACAAAAAAACGCATATTTAAATGATGTAATTGAACGAAATAATATTCAAAATGATAAAGACTTAAATACTTTAGTCAGTATTATAGCATCAAGCGTTGGTTCTCTTACTAATCCTTTAAAATTAGCCAAAAGTTTTAATGGATATACTAAAGATTCTAAAATAAGTGACAAAACCATTTATTCTTATTTACAATATTTAGAAGATGCCTTTTTGATTGAAAAAGTAAATCGTTATGATGTAAAAGGTAAACATTATATAGATACTCCCCAAAAGTATTATTTTACAGATATTGGAATTAGAAATTCTCTATTAAATTTTCGCCAAATGGAAGAAAATCATTTAATGGAAAATGTTATCTATTTAGAACTACGAAGAAGAGGATTCGCTGTAGATATAGGCGTAGTTGAAACAAGAGAAAGAAATGAAGCAGGTAAGCAAGAATTAAAACATTTAGAAATAGATTTTATTGCCAATAAAGGAGATAAAAAATATTATATTCAATCAGCATTAGCATTTCATTCTGAAGATAAAAAGTTACAAGAATTAAGACCTCTATTAAAAGTAAATGATTATTTTAAAAAAATAATTATAGTAAAAAATACTATGATAAATAGAAGTATAGATGAAAATGGAATAGTAACTATCAACCTCTTGGACTTTTTATTAGATAATGATAGTTTAGAAAAATAAAATTGATATCTAGATAATCTAAATATCAATTTTTATTAGCCTTTAAGGGTGTGGCTTGCAAAGGGCAAGCCATCAAAAAACCACTAGCTAAGCTAGTGGGATTA
>CANRME010000123.1 GCA_947631655.1 uncultured Bacilli bacterium
GTCATATTAAATATCTTTTCAATCTTTTCCCCTTTTAAAACCCAAATATCCCCATCTCTAGTAATCGTAAATGGTTTTTCTTCAGTATAAGTATAAGTTACTATATCCTCACTATTTATAACTTCTTCTAATTTAGTTTTTTCTTCATCCAAAATATCACATATCTTAATCAATAAGGCATCAATATTTTCATTATTTAAGGCACTAATAGGTATAATTTCTAAATTAGGATATTTTTTTTGAAATTTAAGAAGATTATCTTCTGCCCCAGGAATATCCATCTTATTAGCAATTACTATTTCTCGTTTTTTGGCTAATTTATCACTATAACTTAATATTTCTTTACGAATAATTTCATAATCATCTATTGGATTTCTGCCTTCACTTGATCCCATATCAATAACATGCGCTAAAACTTTGGTTCTTGAAGCATGTTTTAAAAACTTTTTACCTAAACCTAGCCCTTCACTAGCACCTTCAATAAGTCCTGGTAAATCCGCCATCACAAATGTCCGATAATCTTTTAATTTTACTACACCTAAATTAGGAGTTAAAGTTGTAAAGTGATAAGCCGCAATTCTAGGTTTAGAAGCACTTATTATTGATAATAATGTACTTTTACCAACACTTGGCATGCCAATTAACCCAACATCTGCTAAAACTTTTAATTCACATTTTATTTCTTTTTCTTCTCCCGGTTCCCCTTTCTCACTTAATTTAGGTGCTGGTTTTTCATGCGTAGCAAAAGCTTTATTTCCTCTTCCACCTCGTCCACCGTGAGCTACAATAAATTTTTCTTTATCTTCTATCAAATCAACAACAATTTTATTAGTTTTTAAATCTGTAATAGTAGTTCCTTCTGGTACTTTAATAATAACATCTTTAGCATTCGCACCATGACAATTACTACCTTTACCATTGACTCCTTTATCACCTTTTACTATCTTTTTATAACGTAAATCTACTAAAGTATTTAAATTTTTATCTACTTCAAAAATAATATTAGCTCCTCTGCCCCCATTACCACCATCAGGTCCCATATTAGGACGTGATTTTTCATGATGAAAAGAGGTGCATCCATCTCCGCCTTTTCCAGCAATAAGTTTTATGGTTACTTCATCAACAAACATAAGTAATCACCTCAAGTAATAATATATCATATTTTTTAAAATTAATAAAGTTTAGAAAAATCCTATTCAATTATAAATTATTCGTTGTCATCTTGAGCAGTTAGGACATTACGAAAAGAATAGTGGTAATACATACCTCCAGGACAGTAATGTGAATGCCACACACCCGCATCAAGATTACGATAGTTTGAACCTCCTCGTCCAGACCACGGAGTTGACGATTTCAAAAAGTATTCAGCATCGCTATACCAACTGCGAGTTTCCCTTGTTGCATCTCCTAAATGGCCTCTTATTATATTACTAGAATCTCCATAAGAATACATATCATAATATTTAGCATCAGGATTTCGTACTATTATTCCAGATATATCTTCGAAATTTGCAAGCGTCGAATTGAAACTTCCATCAGTGTTTACCATATTCCCCATCGTATATTCCCAAGCACCACCACTCATATCATATATACCACTTACATTATTTGTTGTACTTGCATGGACTCCACCTTTGGTCCATCTAAATTCATCGGTACAAGGTGCTGATTCTGCAGAAACAGAGTCCCCGGCACAACCGGTAGTATAATTACTATCATTGTTAATCCATACCTCAGCTCCATCTTTTATTTCGTTACCATCACCATTGAATCTTCCATATTTGCTTTGTGTTAAATATGCGACTGCTCCCCAATCTATAGTTTTCATTATATGAGTATCTATTTCATTAGGATTTATATTATAGTTTTCAGAATATTTTTCTTCCATATCTCTTGTTCCTTGAAATAAATAAGCTAATGCCACACTTCTTAAAGAAGAAACATTAGGAATTATTTTTAGATTTGTAATTTGGTTGCTACTATTTGTTCCGCTTGGTTCAAACTTTCCTACCCAAATACCTTTTAGCTCTGTTCCGCTATTTTCCGTTGTTCCTTTAAAGGTGAAGGCGGGATGCGTATACCATTCACCATTACTTGCTTCTTCTCCTTCTTTGTTTAAACAATTTTCAGTTACTGTTCCATTTCCTTCATTGGTATATTTACATGTTATGTCTCCTGTTGTTTCTGTTCCTTCTTCAAATTTGATATTTATCATTTGTTCTGGAACTTTGCTCGTTCCAGTAACATTAAATAGTTGATATTTATATCTTGGTATCCATACATACATTTGAAGTATTTCTTCCATTGGGATTTTCTTACCTACTATTTCTGGATTTATATTATTGTTTTCATCAAAGTATTTTGCTGTTACTCCTTCTTTGGTATTATCTACTAATACCGCATTCCCCCATCTATGGTCTTGATAGTTATACCAATCACTATCTACATCTGCTACATATACATTTCCATCATTATCATATACTACTGGTATCATCCCTTGATATAGTTCTGGGGGATTTGGTAAGTTTCCTGTTATAAAATATACATTACATTTATCTTGTTTCGTTATTTTTAAAGAGAGTTCCCATTTCGTATTATCAAATACTCCACTACTTCCATTTTCACATGTTATATGCGAAAATATCTTTCCACTTTCTTTACCTGGAAAAGTTTCTGATATGGTATCTTTTTCTCCATCTACATATAAAGATATTTGAATATCTTTACTATAAAATTTATCTACAGTAGTATAAATAATTCTTTTATTATAT
>CANRME010000124.1 GCA_947631655.1 uncultured Bacilli bacterium
TAGTGATTTAATATTAGAAGGAAGAGAAAACGAAGTAGAAAGTGAATTACACAAATACTTTAAACCGGAATTTTTAAATCGTATCGATGATATAATCTTATTTAATAAATTAACTAAAGATGTTTTAAAAGAAATACTTGCTAATACTATAAAAGAAATTGAAAGTAGATTAAAAGACTTAAATGTTACGATAAAACTAGATGATAAAGCGATTAATTACTTTATTGATAAAGGTTATGACGAATATTATGGAGCAAGACCTTTAAAAAGATTAGTATCAAAAGAACTAGAAACACTAATTGCTAGAAAAATAATTAATGATGAAATAAAAGAAAATGATACTATTAATGTAACAGTAGAAAATGATAATATTAAACTAGGTTAATTCCTAGTTTTTATTTGTGTATAAACTTTTAATTATTACTAAAACTATTATTAGTGATTGATATGGATAATTTAAAAAAATATAACAGTAAAAGAAATTTTAAAAAGACTAAAGAACCAGTTGGAAAAGTAAAGAAGTCTACGAAAAAACTACGTTTTGTTGTACAACATCATCTAGCTAGAAAAGACCATTATGATTTTCGTTTAGAATGGAATGGGACTTTAAAAAGTTGGGCGATACCTAAAGGGCCATCATATAATACCAAAGATAAACGTTTAGCAGTAATGGTTGAAGATCACCCTATTTCATATCGTAACTTTGAAGGTGTAATACCTAAAGGCGAATATGGCGGCGGAACAGTAATGGTTTGGGATGAAGGAACTTGGGAACCAGAAACAAAAATACCCAAAAACTTTAAGACAGAGATGATTAAATTTACTTTAAAAGGTAAAAGATTGCAAGGTAAATGGACTTTAGTACATTTTAAAGAAGATAATTGGTTATTAATAAAGGAAAAGGATGAATATAACTTATTTAAGGATATTAATAAATTTAATAAAAGTATTAAAACTGGAAGAACTATGCAACAAATAGAGAATAACATAAATTTAACTAAAACTTCTGTAAAAGATAGCATTATTGATGATACTTTAATTACTAATCCCGAGAAAGTTATATTTCCTAAACCTAAAATTAACAAATTAGATATTGCTTTATATTATCATAAAGTAGCGGAAAAAATGATGCCATTTTTACATAATCGGCTTATTAGTACGATAAGAGCACCGGAAGGAATTAAGGGCGAGATATTTTTTAAGAAACATTTAGAAACGAAAAGTAAAGGAATTAAAAAATATCGTTTAGAAAATGATTCTGGGAAAAAAGAAGATTACTATTATATTGTGGATAGTACGGGTTTAATTAGTGAAGTGCAAATGAATAGTTATGAGTTTCATATTTGGGGAAGTACAGTTGATAAAATTAATAAACCAGATATGATGGTTTTTGATTTAGATCCCGATGAAAAGTTAAACATTAGAAAAATAAGAGAAGGAGTAAAAGATTTAAAATCTATTTTAGATGAACTGGGTTTAAAGTCTTATCTAAAAACTAGTGGCGGTAAAGGTTATCATGTAGTGGTACCAATTAAACAAAATATGAGTTGGAGTGTTTTTAGACAGACGGCTAAAAATATTGCTTTATTAATGGAAGCAAGATGGCCCGATAAATACACGAGTAACATGCGAAAAGAAACCAGAGATGGTAAAATATTTATTGACTGGGTAAGAAATACCAAAAGTGCTACTAGTGTCGCTCCCTACTCGATTCGGTTAAGAAAAAAATGTCGGGTTTCCATGCCTATTAAATGGAGCGAGTTAGATAAAGTAAAACCAGATGATATTACGATGGAAGAAGCCATAAAAAGACTCAAAAGAAAAAATCCTTGGGAGGATTTCTTCAATTAAAATTTAATTAATTTTAAAGCCATCTCTTGTTCTTCACTCATGGCATTTTCTTCAATTAAGCCATCTTTATCTAGTTCTTTATATAAAGATACCATGATACTTAATTCTTTTTTAGAAAGTTCTTCAAAAAGATTAGCTAAACCTTTAATATCATTATTTTCAATATATTCGCAATACTTTTCTTTAGTTTCTTTAGTTATAACACATGGAGCAGTATTATTTTTACATAGATTATAAGCAAGAAGAATACGAGCAGTTCTACCATTACCATCTTCAAAAGGATGGATATGTAAGAATCTAATATGAAAGTTAGCTTCTATTTCATATATAGACATTGTATTTTTAAATTGTTCTAGTTGATAGTTATAATCTTCTAATAAATAAAGTAAATCGTTTCTTATCATTGAAGGATTACTACGTTTTACTTTAGAACCGTTTACAATAGCTTTAGTAGTTCTAAAATTAATAATCTCGCCACCAGAAACTTGATCAACTATATCACATATAATTTTAGTAAATTCATAATAACTTAGTTTCTTTTCAGGTATAGCAAACATATAATTAATAGCATTTAATTGATTTAAGATATTCATAGCTTGTTTAGCGCTAGCTAAATCATCATCTATACCTTCTAATTCTAAACTACCATATGTTAAACGATATTTAAGCATTTCAAAATACTTTTTACGAAAATTTCCTTCAGTTTTTAGTTCAAGTAACATACTTAACCACCTCTTTTTTAGGTGATATATTACCATGTTTTTAAGAAAAAGTCAAAAAAATCCCTAAATTAGGGATTATTTAACATAAAATGGGGCGGAACATGGGGATCGAACCCACGCATGCCAGAGCCACAATCTGGTGTGTTAACCACTTCACCAA
>CANRME010000125.1 GCA_947631655.1 uncultured Bacilli bacterium
TTATTCCTAAAACTACTATTACAGTGATTACTTCTACTAAAGTGAATCCATTCTTTTTCATATTATCACTACTTTCTATTGTTTAGTATAGCACAAAAAAAGTGTTATTTAAACACTTATTTTTTAATTTCTTTGTCTTTTTTTGGTGGTTTTGGTAAAGCTTCTTTACGTGAAAGGTTTAATCTTCCTTTGTTATCATAACCTAAAGATTTTACCATTATCTCATCACCGATTTTAACAATATCACTTGGTTTTTCAACTCTCTTATAATCTAATTGGGAAACATGAACTAAACCTTCGCAGCCATCCCATAAAGATACAAAGCAACCAAAGTCTTCAACTTTAACTACTTTACCAGTATAAATTTTACCATATTCTACTTCTCTAACAACATTTAGAATCATTTCTTTAGTATGTTCAATAATCTCTTTATCTATATGGTAAATTGTAACCCGTCCATCATCATCTAAATCAACTTTGACCGCATTCTTATCATTTACACTAGTAACATGGGATGCTTCTAAGATAATCTTAGTAATCATTTCGCCACCTTTACCAATAACATCTTTAATTTTATCAGGATTAATCATGAAGGTTTCAACTTTAGGAGCATATTTACTTACTTCTTTACGAGGTTCTGGAATGATGGTTTCATATAAATCTAAAATTTCTAAACGAGCTTTTTTAGCTTGGGCTAAGGCTTCTTTTAAAATCTTTTTATCAACACCATCGATTTTAATGTCCATTTGTAGAGCACAAATACCTTTTCTGGTACCTGCTACTTTAAAGTCCATATCACCTAAATGATCTTCCATACCTTCAATATCCGTTAAGATAACATACTTATTACCATAAGTAATTAAGCCCATCGCAATACCAGCAACTGGAGCTTTAATTGGCACACCAGCAGCCATTAAACTTAGACATCCGGCACAAATACTTGCTTGAGATGATGATCCATTACTGCTTAGAATTTCAGATACAACTCTAATAGTATAAGGGAATTCTTCTTCCGAAGGAATAACTTGAAGTAATGCTCTTTCTCCTAAGGCGCCATGACCAATTTCTCTTCGTCCTGGAGAACCGTATCTACCAGTTTCCCCAACACTAAATTGAGGGAAGTTATAATGTAACATAAATCTTTTTTCATCTTCTAAAGATAATCCATCAAGCATTTGACTTTCTCCTAAAGCTCCTAAAGTGGTGATAGATAAACTTTGGGTTTCACCTCTTGTGAATAACGCCGAACCATGAGTTCTAGGAAGTAAATCAATTCGGGCACTAAGTGGTCTTATTTCATCAAGTTTTCTGCCAGCGATTCTTATTTTTTCTTTAACAATAATTTTTCTAAATACTTCATAACGAACATTCTCATAAATCATAGAAACTTTAGTGATTAATTCATTTAGGTCTTTATCTTTTAATTCGCTATTAGCATTTTTATATTCGTCTAAAAGACTAGATTTAATTACATCTAACTTATCATACATTACTTTGGCATCAGTTTCATGCATTGCGTCATCTAATGGCTTTTCAACCTTTTCTCTTACTTCTTTAGCTAAAGACTTATCTATTTCTAGTTTAGTATATTCCATTTTTTCTTCGCCGATAGCGCGCACTATTTCTTCTTCAAAAGCAACTAATTTTTTAACAGCTTCGTGTCCAAATAATAAAGCTTCTAACATGTCTTTTTCCGGTACTTCTTTAGCACCAGCTTCCACCATGTTAATAGCATCTTTAGTCCCCGCAACAGTTAAGTCAATATCAGAAACCTCGGCCTCAGCTACTGTTGGGTTTATAACAAACTTACCATTTACTCTACCTACTTTAACACCAGCCACTGGTCCATTAAATGGTATTTTACTAATACTTGTTGCAAGAGATGAACCTAGTAACGCTGCAAGTTCTGGGATATTGTCTTGGTCAACACTTAAAACGGTATTAACAATTTGGACTTCGTTTCGAAAGTCTTCTGGAAATAGCGGACGCATTGGACGATCAATCATGCGAGCTGCTAAAGTAGCATTATCTGTAGGACGTCCTTCTCTTTTAATAAATCCCCCTGGAATTTTTCCAACAGAATATAATTTTTCATTATATAAAACCATTAATGGAAAAAAATCCGATAAAACATTAACATTAGAAGAAACGACCGCCGTACTTAAAACAACCGTATCTCCTACTCTTACTAAAACACTGCCATGAGCTCTGTTAGCAAGTTCGCCATGTTCAACAACAATTTTTCTTCCATAAAAATCTAATTCAAAAATTTGCTTATTCTTTTTCATATATAACCTCTCCTTCTAATTAAAAAAAGACACTTAAAATTAAAAGTGCCCTTATTTTCTTATTCCTAAATCTTTGATTAATTCACGATAACTAACAACATTAGTCTTTCTTAAATAATCAAGTAAGCTTCTTCTTTTACCAACTTTCATTAAAAGACCTCTTTTTGAATGATAATCATGAATATGTTCTTTTAAATGTTCTGTTAAAGCATTAATTTCTTCAGTAAGGATTGCTATTTGAACTTCAGTAGCTCCACTATTTTTAGCATCTTTACCATACTTTTTAACAAGTTCTGCTTTTCTTTCTTTTGTAACAGCCATTTTAATATTCCTCCTTTTCTTTTAATAATCGGTTATATCTTGGTTTAGAATGCAAGGAGTTGCTTTTCTAACTAAGAAATAACTTCTTTAATGATTATAATATAGATTATGTTT
>CANRME010000126.1 GCA_947631655.1 uncultured Bacilli bacterium
AGTTTAGTCGGCAGCCTAACCACTTTTCTAGTCTTTTTTAAATTAAGTAATATCTTCTTAAACTTTTTTAAAATTTTATATGGCTGTTTAATAGTTATCATAACTTTTAACCTTGGTAGTAAAAAGTATTTTCTAAATAATTTAGCATACTTTTACATGACTAGCATTTTATTAGGAGGTTTTATGTATTTTTTAAACAATAATTTTAATGAGTCTTATTCCTTAAATATCAACTATCTTTTTATAATTTTACTAAGTCCCATAATTTTATATTTATATTATAAACAGAATAAAGAATTAAAAACTAAATATCAATTTTATTATCCTATATCGATTACTTTTAATGATAACGAAATAATTAAAACTAAGGCTTTTTTAGATACGGGTAATACATTAAAAGATCCCTATGCCCATAAACCGATAATCTTACTTTCTAAAAAACTCTTAACATCTGATATTCATATTCACAGTCCAATCCTTGTTCCCTATAACTCATTAAACCATCATAGCTTACTTACGGTTATTAAACCAAAATATATTGAAATAAATAATTTGAAATATCATAATTATTTAATTGGATTAAGTGATGAAGATTTTGGTTTTGATGGTATAAATTGTATTTTAAATAAAGAAATGTTAAAGGAGAACTTATGAAAAAACTATTTAAAAAAATTCTTACTTGGTTAAAAGCTAAGTATAATGCTTGCTTTTTTGTAGGAAGTACGGATATTTTGCCACCACCTCTTAGTAAAGAAGAGGAAAGAGAATGTATAATTAAAGCGAAAGCCGGCGATGAGTACGCTAGAAATAAGCTTGTTGAACATAACTTACGTTTAGTAGTATTTCTAGCCAAAAAATATGAAAATACGGGTTATGATATTGAAGACTTAGTAAGTATAGGATCTATTGGTTTAATAAAGGGTATTAATACTTATAAATTAGATAAAAATATTAAACTTGCTACTTATGCTTCCCGGTGTATTGCTAATGAAATATTAATGTTTCTTCGGAAAAACAAAAAACGGAAAAGTGAAATCTCTTTTGAAGATGCCCTAAATTATGATTCGGAAGGAAATGAACTTCATCTAGAAGATATTCTAGGTACTGATGAAGATACTGTTTTAAAAGAATATGAAGAAAAAACAAATAAAGAATTATTAGAAAAAGAATTATCTTCCTTACCACCTAGAGATAAAGAAATTATGATTTTACGGTATGGCTTAAATAACTCGAAAGAATATACTCAAAAAGAGGTGGCTGATAAACTAGGAATTAGTCAGTCGTATATTTCCCGGATTGAAAAAAAAGTCATAAAAAAACTTCAAGGACTCTTGCAAACTTAAAAGTTTCTTACCAAAAAAGAAACTTTTTTTCATAAATTTTCACGAAAAAAAAGGAAATTGGCAAAAAAATGTTAATATATATTATAGAAGGGCTAAAAAGATAATAAAAAATTATCGTAAACATTTGTTCGAAAAAATATTGACAAAGGAAAAAAAATTAGTTACAATTAAAATGAATTAACAATTAGGAGGAAGTTATGAAATTAACAAAAGATAGTCAAGATAAAGATAAAGCTTTAGAACAAGTTTTAGCTGATATTGAAAAACAATTTGGTAAAGGAGCAATAATGAAACTTGGAGCTGAAGAACATTTAAACATTGAAGTTACTCCAAGTGGGTCGCTAGCTTTAGATGTAGCTTTAGGAGTAGGCGGTTACCCTAAAGGTAGAATTATAGAAATATATGGACCAGAGTCTTCTGGTAAAACGACGTTTGCACTACAAGCCATTGCAGAAGTGCAAAAAAGAGGAGGTAGAGCGGCATTCATTGATGCAGAACATGCTCTAGACCCTGTATACGCTAAGAACTTGGGTGTTGATATTAATGAGTTATTATTATCGCAACCCGATACGGGTGAACAAGCTTTAGAAATTTGTGAAGCTTTAGTAAGAAGTGAAGCCGTAAATATTGTCGTTATCGATTCGGTTGCAGCTTTAGTACCGCAAGCGGAAATTGAAGGGGAGATGGGAGATTCTCACGTTGGTTTACAAGCAAGATTAATGTCTCAAGCTTTAAGAAAGTTATCTGGTACTATTAATAAAACCAAAACGACAGCGATATTCATTAATCAATTAAGAGAAAAAGTAGGTGTTATGTTTGGTAACCCTGAGACAACACCTGGTGGTAGAGCACTAAAATTTTATGCTTCTGTAAGACTTGATATAAGAAGAGCTGAAGCTATTAAAGTGGGCGATAAAATAATTGGAAACAAAACAAATATTAAAGTAGTTAAAAATAAAGTTGCCCCTCCATTTAAAACTGCCAGCGTTGATATTATGTATGGTGAAGGTATCTCTCGTGAAGGTGAAATCGTAGATATTGCTAGTGAATTAAATATTATCGATAAAAGTGGTGCTTGGTATGCATATAATGGCGAAAAAATTGGTCAAGGTAAAGAAAATGTTAAGGAATATTTAAAAACTAATCCTGCTTTAGCTAATGAATTATATGCTAAAATAAGAGAGCATTATGGTTTTAATGATGCAAAAGACGCAAAAAATGCCAAAGACAAAGAAGAGTAAATAAGTTTACCTTCTTTTTTACTACTCTAAAGAACATTTACTGTTAAGATTTTGTTAAAATGTCAGTTTTAATGAACTATTAGAAAGCAAGGATTAAGTAAATGTGGTACTATTA